>NZ_WTKY01000013.1:0-132140 GCF_011378815.1 Pseudoalteromonas sp. 31A1
ATTGGTTCAAATTCAAACGAAACGATTAATGTATCACTTTCAAGCGTAGCTGCTGATAGTATTGGCTCTAATCAAGTAAATCTTCAAGCCGCAGATGGTTCTGTTGGTGGTTTTGGTGCTGCAACGACCGCAGCAGCAGCTACTACTACGAATGGTGTTGGAGGCGGTTCATTAGTAATAGATGGTCGCGGTGATGCCTCATCTACTGTAACCATTGCTGCGGGTGCAAGTGCGAAAGATTCTGCAGCTGCTATTAATCAGTACACATCTAATACAGGTGTAACAGCCCAAGCTCGAACTGCTGCAGGTGTTGAATTCGCAGTAACAACTGCCGATCATACAGTTAGCTTTGATCTGAACGACGAAAAAGTTTCTTTTGGCACAAGCGGTGTCGCAGCAGATGACTTACAGTCATTAGCGGAGGCAGTAAACTCTGGTACTGATGAACATGGTGTAACTGCAACGCTTGAAAATGGCGAACTTACGTTTAGTAATAACCTTGGTGAAGATATTAAAATTGATGACTATCAAAGTGCTGCAGCTGATGGGACAGTATCAACTACTGCTAGCTTAAAAATGACAGCGCAGAGTTATGATGGTACTGATCATGATACACCTATCTCTGTATTAAGTGGTGGTCTTGACTCAACAACAATAACAGGTGGCATTCAGTTAAATTCAGCGGAGACATTTACTGCTCAAACTGCTGTTACTACAATGGCAGCTAGCATAACAGCTGTAACAAGTACATTAACGGATATAGATTCAGTTGATATTACAAATCAAAAAGGCTCGCAAGATGCGCTAGCAATTATTGATAACGCGATTGCAAACATCGACTCACAACGAGCGAGCTTAGGTGCGGTTCAAAATCGTTTTGACCACACAATAAGTAACTTAGCAAATATTTCTGAGAACGTATCTGCATCACGTAGCCGAATTCAAGACACTGACTTTGCAACAGAAACAGCAGAAATGACGAAAAACCAAATATTGCAACAAGCAGGTACATCAATTTTGTCGCAAGCGAATCAGTTGCCACAAACAGCACTTAGCTTATTAGGTTAATAGGTCAAGCGTTAGCTTAATGGTTAGCTAGTACATAAAGTCAGTATTAGCTTTACAATAAAAGGAGGTGGCTTTAGCTACCTCCTTTTATGGTTCAAGGGCTAAAATTAAGCTATTGTTGGTTTAATTAAGTACACATAGGAATCTGTTATGAATACAATTACTTCAAATGCAGAGGTTACAACGTTATCTAATCTAACCGCTGGAAATGACAAGCAGGTAGGACCGGTTGTTCACTCTTTAACCGAACGAGCTGTTGATGATGTAAATCAAGTGGATAAACAAAATCAACAGCAATTACAGAAAAACCAATACGATATAAACCCTACGGAAAAGCAGCCTTTAGAGCGTGAACAGTTAGAAGAGATGGCGCAACAATTGCAGGACTTTATGGGCGAAATGAACCGAAGTTTACAATTTAAAGTTGATGAAGATTCAGGCCGCGATGTAATTAAAGTTCTTGATAAAAACAGTGGTGAAGTCATTAAACAATATCCTTCTGAGGAAGTGTTAAGTTTAGTGTCTAAATTATCTGAATCGGCAGGTATTTTGATTGATCAAACGGTTTAGTGAGTAGTTCCAATCACTAATAATAAGTTAGTTTATTTTTGAGTATTTAAGAGGTGAAGTATGTCTATTTCGTTTAATGGCTTAGGCTCAGGTTTAGCCGTATCAGATATTGTTGATGCATTAGTTAATGCTGAACAAGCACCTGCTGAAGCTCGTTTAAATACTAAAGAAGCTAATTTAACAACAGATATTTCAGCTGTTGGCGCACTTAAGTCAGCGCTCGAAAAAGTGCAAACCTCAATGGAAGCTTTGGGGGATAGTGATAAATACCAGCAGCGTAGTACATCAGGTACTGATGACTTTATCTCTATTAGCGCAGATGAAAATGCGCAGCCTGGAAGCTATAACGTAAAAGTAGACGCATTAGCACAAGCTCATAAGTTATCTTCCCCTGCGTTTGCTGCAGACGAGGCTATAGGTGCGGGTGTAATCACGATAGGCTCTGGCACAAATAGTTTTTCTACGGTTTTATCGGCTACAAACACGTTAGAAGATTTACGAGACCAAATTAATAACGGCCCTTTTACTGGCAATGATAGTAATGATTCAGTTGTGGCCACTATAGTCACGAGTGATACAGGTCAGCATTTAGTACTTACAAGTAAAGAAACCGGTGAAGACAACGCAATTACAATTTCCGTACAAGACGATGACGGTAATAATACTGATACTGGCGGATTATCTCGATTAGCTTATGATGTATCAGACGCAGACCCTGTTAATCATACAACTAACCTAACGCAAGTTAACGCTGCACAAAATGCACAGATAACAATTGATGGTGCGTTGACTGTATCAAGTAATACTAATGAGTTTAGCAATGTTATTGATGGTGTTGACATTAATGTTAAGAAACTGCATGACATCGATGACGACATAAGCGACATATCAGTTACTGAGAACAATAATAATATTAAAACAGGTTTAAATAGTTTTATCAGTAGTTACAACGAGTTGTTAGAGCTTAGTAACACCTTAGGTGCGTCAGGTGAAGATGGCGTTGGCGTAATGGCTGGGGACTCATTATTACGTGGTGTAATGTCTAAACTGCGAGATACAATAACAGATTCAGTAAATGTAGGAGGGAGTTCGTTATCACTTTCACAATTAGGAGTAACAACTGACCGGTATGGTGTGCTTAGCTTGGATAGTGACACATTGAATGATCAAATTAAATCCGATGTTAGTTTAGTACAGCAATTTTTTGTTGGTAGTAATGATGATGGCTTTGCACAGTCGTTTGATGATTTAGTTAGTTTTTATACAGATTCTGACGGTATTATCCAAAACAGAATTGATAGTAAAACAAATCAGTTAGATGATTTAGATGATCAAAGAGAAAGTTTAACAAGTAAAATGGAGTCGTTATCAGCTCGTTTATATTCTCAATATAATGCGATGGATTTATTGGTGGCGAGCCTTAATAACACCAGCAGCTATGTCCAAGCTCAATTAGAGAACATGCCAGGCGTAGTTAGGCAATCAAATTAATAGCTGAGTAAGAATATTATAGATTTAATAAAAAACCGCTAAGTTTAAACTTAGCGGTTTTTTTTGTGTATTGCTCTTTGATTCAAATAGTAAGATATAGCCATGTATTTAGTTTGAATAAAGGTAGTTTATTAAACCTATTCACTAGATGGCTTTATAAGCTTTTATCGCCTTTCCTGACTTTTTATGTTTAATAATAGCTTTAGAAGATTCGTTTTTTGCACCATTCGCTGTTACTAAAATAGTGTTGATACGAAGCTGAATTAATTCTAATTGCTCTGCACTTGGGCCGTCGCTGCTTTCGCACCATTGCTTTAGTTTAGTATTTAAAGTGTCTAAAAGAGGCTGAGCTTCGTCTGCATTATTATCATTTACCAACACTTCAATGTTACTAAGTAATGCTTGTATCTGCTCAGCATGGCTTATTGGTGTTTGCGAATCCATAATTAAAATTAAACCGCAGGGTTGCGTTGATCTAGTGGGATATTATCCCAACCTTCTTTAATTTCTTTAACTATACTTGATACTTCAGTAATTGCTTCAATATCGTTATGTAGGTTAGCTTGCGTTAAGCGACGTTGGCAGTAATCGTAAAGTGCCAATAAATTGTTAGAAATACTAGGGTCTTGTTCTACTTCTAAATTAAGTGCATCTTGCAGTGCACCAAATAACAAAATACATGCTGAAATATTTTCACCTTTTTTTGCTATTTCTTTGCGCTCAATAAAGCCCTTTGTTGCAGCTAAACGACCAATAATATTACTGAATATAAGGTTTATTTGTTCGTAAGGTGCCATTTCGGCAATGCTGCTAGCACGAACTTGACTGTATTTTTTTACTGAGACATGAGCCATGGGAAAATCCTAAAATTTAAAACGATAAAATTATGTGAAAGCTAATACAAAAAATTAATTAAGCTTTTATACTTTTATAAGAACAAAGCAATATTAATGCCAAGCATTTTCACTTATCTATATATCGGCATTTGTAACTTCAACTTAAATTTATAATTGAGTTTATTTACTAACAATAGCATTTTTATTGCCGAGTAAATTAATTTTTAGGGCTAAGTTACAGTTAAGTAATAGCTAGGTAATGGCTAAGTAATAACTAAGTTAAAACTATAACCCATACTTAATGATTAACTATTAACTATTAAGTATGATTGACTTAACTAACCCGTCTGTTTTTTGGCGTTTATGTCAAAAAACTGCCGCTATCACTTGCATCCATGCTGAACTGGCTTACAATTTAACTAATTATACAAATTAGTGAAAGTACGGCTCGCTAAATATGATCTTGATTTTAGATAATAATAACAACCGCGCAATAGGATTAAATGCTTCACTTGGCTTTATTGGTGAAGCTGCTGAACTATTAAGCGAAGACTGCTTTGAACAAGAATGCAAAAAATATCAGCAGCAAGAATGCATGATTATTTTAGGAGCGTTGCAATCACTTGACCACGAAAGCTTAATTAAACGCTATCCAACATTACCGTTTTTATTAATTGGCGAAACGCTAAAACCACTATTAAGTATAGCTAATGTGGTGGGGCTTATTTGCGAGCCATTTAATCACGAAGTGACAACTCAGTTACTTCACGATTGCCAGCAGTATCAGCGTATGCTGCCAAACGAGCATAAGCATACTAAACCACATAAAATTTTTGATGGACTTGTTGGTGAAACAGAGGCTGTAAAAGATGTTCGCTTTTTAATTGAACAAGTGGCAAAAACCGACGCTAATGTTTTAATTTTAGGCGAATCAGGCACAGGCAAAGAAGTGGTTGCCCGTAATGTACACTTGCTTTCAAAGCGTATTAATGGACCGTTTGTACCAGTTAACTGTGGTGCTATACCGGCTGAGCTGCTCGAAAGTGAACTATTTGGCCACGAAAAAGGCGCGTTCACTGGTGCTATATCGGCTCGTAAAGGGCGCTTTGAACTAGCTCAAGGTGGAACGCTATTTTTAGATGAAATAGGCGACATGCCACTGCAAATGCAAGTTAAGTTGCTGCGAGTATTGCAAGAACGCAGCTACGAGCGTGTTGGTGGTACAAAGGCTATTCAGGCTGATGTACGCGTTATTGCGGCCACGCACCGTAATCTTGAAACAATGATTGAAGAGGGGAGTTTTAGGGAAGATTTATATTACCGCTTAAATGTATTTCCTATCGAAAACCCATCGCTGAGTGAGCGTGCTGATGATATTCCGCTGCTTTTAAAAGAGTTAATGCGCCGTGTTAACGACCAGACAGGTTCTACCGCTAAGTTTACCGAGCGCGCAGTTGAGAGCTTAAAAGAACATGCTTGGCCTGGTAATATTCGTGAGCTTGCTAACTTAGTGGAACGAATGGTTATTATGTTTCCTGAGAAAGTGGTTGATATTCCCGATTTACCTAATAAATATCGTTACATTGAAGTTGAAGCCTACGAGCCTGAATACCCTGAAGAGTTAATGGAAAAAGACGCCTTTAACGATATATTTAGCACCGGTTTTAGCGATTACGAAACTGAGCCAGATGCTGAGTTTAGCCAAACGGGTAGTGGGCTGTTGCCTGATGATGGCATTGAACTTAAAGATTATTTAGCCGAGCTCGAAATAAGCTTAATAACCCAAGCGTTAGAGCGCTATGATTACGTTGTGGCTCGCGCTGCAGAGATATTGGGTGTTCGCAGAACCACACTCGTTGAGAAAATGAAAAAGTATAATCTTTCAAGAGATTAAGGTTTAAAAGCAGCTGTCAGTGTTTAGTTATAAATTGGCCAAACACAGTAGATAAATAACCCCTCGTTTTGTAGGTGCGGTTTTATACCGCACTTTACTTAAAAAATATTAGCAAGAGCGCGAAGTAAATTCGCACCTACACGGTTTTTACTTTTGTTGTAGACGCTAGACTGCTCGCGTGAAAAACGAGGATAAATGAGAAACCATAGCCAACTTACGCGTTACTTCTCTATAGCGCAGCGTCTCTTAACCTCTTTGTGAACAAATTACTTTTATGGCTTTTAATCACTTACTACTAAAAGCCTCAATAATTTCTTCTTTTCTAAAACAATCATTACTGTGATCGTTAACCATACCGCAGGCCTGCATATGGGCATAAACCGTGGTTGGTCCTAAAAACTTAAAACCCCGTTTTTTTAAATCTTTCGCAAATGCAGTTGATGCCTCTGTAATTGCTGGGTAGTCCTCAACGTTATTTAAATTACTTATAATCGGTTTATTACCCACAAACTGCCATTGGTAGTTACTAAAACTTCCAAATTCTTTTTGTATTTCTATAAAGCGTTTAGCGTTGTTAACAGTTGCCGCAATTTTTAAGCGATTGCGCACAATACCCTCATTAAGCATTAGTCTCTCAATGTCATCCTGTGTGAATTGTGCTACTTTTTTTACATCAAAATTAGCAAATGCTTTTTTGTAACCGCTGCGCTTTTTTAAAATTGTGTACCAGCTTAAGCCGGCTTGCGCGGATTCAAGAGTGATAAATTCAAACAGCTTTGTATCATCATAAAGGGGGGCGCCCCATTCTTCATCATGGTAAATAACGTAGTCGGGTTTAGTGGTGTCGAGCCACGGGCAACGGCACTTTATTTGCTCACTCATTATTATTCCTTTTTGCGTGCGTCATTTTTATGTCGCTCAAATTATTGATGTAACTTAATGATAAGTATGCAAATAAATTTTGGTATAAATCGTGCATTTAGACATGTATCTACATCAATTCGAGATTTGATTATGGCCCTTGCTAGCGTGCTAAAACCACAGTTTTTTTCTGCAAATCAGTATAACCCATGTTTACTTCAAGAGGAGTACATTGGTGAATTAAGCGATCTGCGCAAGCAAGCAAGTTGGCTTTCGCATTTGGTTGATACCATGCCAGCAGGCGTGGTTGTACTTGATGGCAAAGGGTTGATTGCAAAAGCGAATCAAATAGCGATTGATATGCTTGGCGAGCCACTTGAAGGCGAACGCTGGTTTAATGTTATTCAGCGCTCTTTTAGGCCACATCAAGATGATGGTCACGAAGTGTCTTTAAAAGACGGGCGCCTAATAAAACTTGATATTACTGCTTTAGCACCAGAGCCTGGGCAACTTATTTTAATGACGGATTTAACCGAAACTCGCCGTTTACAAAAACGTGTTGCACATATGCAGCGATTAAGCGCGCTGGGTAAAATGGTTGCGTCATTAGCGCACCAAGTACGTACGCCGCTCTCAGCCGCTATGCTGTACGCTGCTAATTTAGGGTCTAAGCGCTTACCCGAAGCATCTCGCGATAACTTTCAAACAAAGTTAATGTCGCGTTTAAAAGATTTAGAAACTCAAGTAAACGACATGCTGTTATTTGCTAAAAGTGGCGATCAGCAAGTTGTTGAGCAAGTTTCAATGCAGCAGCTTTTAACAGAAGTTAAAGCGGGCGCTGATGCGATGGTCGCACTTAATGAAAGTGAGCTGGATGTAAGCTTACCAGAGCCAGATATACAAATAGTCGGTAATAAAACGGCATTGGCCAGTGCTATTCAAAATCTTGTGCACAATAGTATTCAAGTTATTGGCGGCGGTGCAAAAGTAAAAATTAGCGCACAAAGAGATTTAAAAGATTTAGATATGGTTCGTATTAGTGTGAGCGACAATGGCCCAGGTGTTGATTTAAGCCAAAGCGATAAAATTTTTGAACCATTTTTTACTACAAAAAGTCAGGGCACAGGTTTAGGACTTGCTGTAGTGAGTTCGGTGGCTAGTGCGCACCAAGGCCGTGTTGATGTGACCAATAATACGCAGGGTGGTGCCTGCTTTAGCTTGTTACTGCCTATTAAGGCAACATCTAAATTAGAGGGATCATTATGAGTAACACTATTTTAGTTGTCGAAGATGACGCTGGGCTTCGTGAAGCCTTAATAGATACCCTTGAAATATCGGGTATTGAATGTGTTGCAGCGAGCAGTGCTGAGCAAGCAATGTTACTGCTTAAAAAAGATCAATTTTCGCTTGTTGTAAGCGACGTGCAAATGGGCGCAATGAGTGGCCTTGATTTACTACGCAGTATTAAATTAAACCACCCTGATTTACCTGTATTGATGATGACGGCTTACGCCACAATTGACGATGCGGTAGAGGCCATGCGCCTAGGTGCAATTGACTACATGGCTAAACCATTTGCACCTGAAGTGCTGTTAAATATGGTGAGTCGTTATTTGCCTGAAAAAGCAAAAGAAACCGACGGCCCCATTGTTGCCGACCCAACTAGTATTCAATTATTGGAGCTTGCAAGTAAAGTAGCACGCTCTGATGCAAGTGTAATGGTACTTGGCCCAAGTGGTTCAGGTAAGGAAGTACTCGCTCGTTATATTCATGATAAGTCGAGCCGATGTAATGAGCCATTTGTGGCGATTAACTGCGCGGCTATTCCTGAAAATATGCTCGAAGCCACTTTATTTGGTTATGAAAAAGGGGCTTTTACGGGGGCGATTCAAGCATGTCCGGGTAAGTTTGAGCAAGCACAGGGCGGGACTATTTTACTTGATGAAATTACTGAGATGGACTTAGGGCTACAAGCAAAGCTGTTACGCGTACTGCAAGAACGTGAAGTAGAGCGTTTAGGGGGTCGTAAAACAATCCAGCTCGATGTACGTATTTTGGCAACCAGTAATCGTGATTTAAAAGAAGCCGTGTCTGAAAATCAGTTTAGAGAAGATTTATATTACAGGCTTAATGTTTTTCCACTAATGTGGCGACCATTGTGCCAACGCCCTGGCGATATTATTGTATTGGCTAAGCATTTAATTGAGCGCCATATAAGTAAAAGCAAAGAGCCCATGGCATATTTAGATAAAGCTGCTGAGCAAAAGTTATTGGCTCATGCGTGGCCTGGCAATGTGCGCGAACTTGATAACGTTATACAGCGTGCACTTATATTGCGAAGTGGCGATACAATAAACGAGCATGCTATTTTTATCGAAAACTTAGTATCTAATAACTTTGTTATGGAGCCATCATTGGCACCAGCGCAAACAGTATCGCCAACAGAATTAGCTCACGCAGATAAAGGCGTTGATAAAAGCACGCTAAGCTCTGCATATTATGATGAAAAATCGCATGCCGAGGATGAGCCTAAGCAAGGTTTACTAGCGGCAGATACCGGTAGCTATAAAGATGAGCTTAAAGACAAAGAGCATCGCATTATTTTAGAAACTCTTGCGCGTTGCCAAGGCAAGCGTAAAGACGTTGCTGAAACGTTGGGCATAAGCCCACGAACTTTACGTTATAAACTAGCGCAAATGCGCGATTTAGGTATTTCACTTCCTGCATAACCTCCTATAAACCCTAAGTTTGCAGTGCAAGCTTAGGGTTGTCAAAACTCTGACTAACACAAATTAAAGTTAACCTATTGTATTTTAATGATTAATTATTTGGCATGCTTTGTGCTTTATTACTTATAAGAGTTCACTGCGTGTCAGAGATAAATTATGAAAATTCAAAACAGTGCTGTATTTCAAGAAATGCAATCAATGGCTTTAGAAGCCGGCCGTAATAATCAAATAAATAAATTGCCGACTCAAGTTCAACCTACTTCTACTTCCCAGTTTGGCGACATGCTAAGTGATGCACTAAATTCAGTGCACGGATTACAACAAGATGCCGCTCAAAAAGTAACAGCAGTTGAGATGGGTGATCGAAGTGTATCGCTTGCTGAGGCGATGATTGCTTCTCAAAAATCGTCAGTTGCTTTTGAGGCTACAGTACAGGTTCGTAATAAACTTGTTGAAGCTTATAAAGAAATCATGAACATGCCTGTTTAATTAGGTAGTGGAGAATTATTGTGGCGCAATCTAACCAATCTACAGACCTAGCACTTGCTGGTGGCGGTATTGACCAAAGTGGTGGTGATGATCAACAAGAACAAAAGTCAGGCTACTTAAGTGCTTTAAATGGTGTTGATGTATTGCGCCAAGTAACATTGGTTATAGCATTGGCTATTTGTTTAGCTATCGCGATTTTTATTATTATTTGGGCTCGTCAGCCAGATATGCGCCCGTTAGGCAAAATGCAAACTGAAGAGCTTATTCAAACGCTCGACTTTTTAGATGCGCAACAAATTGAATATCAACTAGATGGCAACGTTGTGTCGGTTGATGAAAGCGAATACCAAAATATTAAATTGTTAATGACCCGCGAAGGGTTAGAGCAAGGGCCAGCATCTGGCTCTGATATAATTATGCAAGATATGGGCTTTGGTGTAAGCCAACGCTTAGAGCGCGAACGCCTAAAACATGGCCGTGAACAGCAATTAGCACGGACCATTGAAGAGCTTAATAATATTACTCGCGCTAAAGTATTGTTAGCCATTCCTAAAGAAAACGTATTTGCCCGCAGAGAGAAAAAACCATCCGCTACAGTTGTATTAACACTCAAACGTGGACGCTCACTTGACCGTGAAGAAGTAGACTCTGTTGTTGATATGATTGCTTCGGCAGTACAGGGTTTAGAGCCTATGCGAGTTACTGTTACCGATCAAAATGGTCGATTACTAAATTCAGGTTCGCAAAGCTCATTAGCAGCACGCTCTCGTAAAGAATACGATTTAGAACGTAAGCGCGAACAAGAGTACCTTGAAAAAATAGACAGTATTTTAATACCGGTTGTTGGGCTTGCAAACTATACAGCTCAAGTTGATTTGAGTATGGACTTTAGCTCGATTGAGGAAACTCAAAAGCGTTATAACCCAGACCTACCAGCGGTTAGAAGCGAAACCACATTTGAAGAAAATAACATTGGCGGCCTAGCTGTTGGTATTCCAGGTGCGCTTACAAATCAGCCACCGTTAAACTCGAACATTCCTGAGGTTGCGGGGCAAGGTGGTGCAGGCACAGCTACATCACCAACACGCAGCCACAAAGAAGCAACGCGTAATTATGAACTCGACACTACAATTTCTCATAAGCGCCAGCAAAGTGGTGTAATACGTAGAATAAGCGTATCAGTTGCTGTTGACTACATTGCTAAAGTGGGAGAAAACGGTGAAACAACCATGACTCCACGCTCGGTAGAGGCATTGTCAAATATCCGTCGCTTACTACAAGGTGGTGTAGGTTTTGATATGCAACGTGGTGATGCACTTGAAGTCGTAACAGTGCCGTTTGTACGTGAAGAAACAAATTTAGCAATAGAAGTGCCACTGTGGGAACAAGACTGGTTTATGAAAATAGCCCGCCTTGTATTAGGCGCCTTAGTTATCATTGTATTGATAATGGCAGTAGTAAAACCAATGCTTAAACGCTTAATTTACCCAGACGATACACTAGAAGAATACGACGAAGATGCATTAAGTTCAGGCGTAGATATTGGCGACAATACACTTGATATGCTAAATAAAGACTTTGATTCTGCTTCGGTTGGTTTCTCAAGTGATGGTACACTGCAGTTACCGGATTTACATGGCGACGAAGATTTACTTAAAGCAATTCGTGCCCTTGTAGCTAACGAACCAGAACTATCATCACAAGTAGTCAAAGCGTGGTTAACAGAAGATGACTGATCAAGAACAAAAACAACTCCCGCCAGCCTTTGATGTTGATAAGCTAGATGGGGTAGATAAAGCCGCTATATTACTTTTGAGTTTATCAGAAGAAGATGCCGCGCAAATCCTTAAACACTTAGAGCCTAAACAGGTACAAAAAGTGGGTATGGCTATGGCTGGGTTACAGGACTTATCACAAGCTAAGATTAGCGCTGTACACAACTTGTTTATAGAACAAATTCAAAGCTTTAGTACCATTGGTTTTCAGTCAGAAGACTTTATTAAAAAAGCGCTTACAGCAGCACTTGGTGAAGACAAAGCCGCTAGCCTTATTGACCAAATTGTTATGGGCTCAGGCGCTAAAGGCTTGGATTCATTAAAATGGATGGACTCTAAGCAGGTAGCAAACATTATTCGTAATGAGCATCCACAAATTCAAACCATTGTATTATCGTACTTAGAGCCAGAGCAGTCTGCTGAGATTATTGCTCAGTTCCCTGAAAAAGTGCGCTTAGATTTAACCATGCGTATTGCAAACCTTGAAGAAGTTCAGCCGGCAGCACTGCAAGAGCTAAACGAAATTATGGAAAAACAATTTGCCGGCCAAGCAGGTGCACAAGCCGCTAAAATGGGTGGCTTAAAAGCAGCTGCAGATATTATGAACTACCTAGATACCAACGTAGAAGGGCAGTTAATGGACTCTATTCGTGAACATGACGAAGAGATGTCGCAGCAAATTCAAGATCTTATGTTTGTGTTTGAAAACTTAATGGATGTTGAAGACCGTGGTATTCAAGCAATCCTACGAGAAGTACAACAAGACGTATTAATGAAAGCAATTAAGGGCACCGACGATGCGCTTAAAGACAAAATACTGGGCAATATGTCTAAGCGTGCAGCCGAAATGCTTGCTGATGATTTAGAGGCTATGGCACCGGTACGTATAAGCGAAGTAGAAGCGGCGCAAAAAGAGATTTTATCAACAGCGCGTCGTTTATCTGACTCAGGTGAAATTCAGCTGGGCGGCGGCGGTGGCGAGGAGTTCCTGTAAACTATGAGCAAACTCAAAGGACGCACACTTCGGGCTGATGAAGCAGATGAATTATTAAAAAACTGGGCTATTCCAGATGTAGCACCAGATGAGAGCAGCTTTGGCAATCGCTCTACAGCTTATGGCACACCGCTTAGTGAGTTGTACAAAAAAGAATTAGCCGAAGAAATGCCTATTGATGAGCCACAAGAACCAGAACTCCCTGCGCTTACCATGGTTGAGCTTGAACGCATTAGACAAGACGCGTACGAAGAAGGCCTTAAACAAGGTCATGAGCAAGGCTACATAGACGGCTTTGAAAAAGGTGTTGGTGAAGGTAAAGAAGCAGGCTACAAAGAAGGCTTAGAGCAAGGTAAAACACAAGGCCTTGATGACGTAAAACCATTAATTGAAGAGCAGTTAACAAGTTTAAAAACCATTTTAGAGGGGTTAACTGCACCGCTAGATAAAGTGGACGAACAAGCCGAGAAGCAATTAGTACAACTTGCTAGCATGTTGGCGGAAGCTGTTATTTATCAAGAAGTAAAAACATCGCCAGATGTGATTTTACATACTTTAAAGCAAAGTATTGATTCACTTAATGCGGAGCAAGAAAAAGTACGAATCCATTTAAACCCCGAAGACTTAGAACTCATAAAAGAGAGCTACGGCGAACAAACCATTATTGATAATAACTGGCAATTAATGGCAGAGCCCACTCTTGAGCGCGGTGGCTGTGAAGTTAAAACAGCGCAATCGTCACTCGACATGACCCTTAAAACACGTGTCAAAGAAACGTTGGATAGTTTTTTGCATAATAGTGGTATCTAACTATTTTATTGGCGTGTTATGTCAACTCAACGTGCACCTTTAAGCGAACGCTTATCTCAATATCAACAACATATTAAAACCCCGGCGCCTGCTGTGGCAGGTATTTTAACGCGTGTTGTTGGCCTTACCCTTGAGGCTAGAGGTTTACGTGCACCCGTTGGTAGCCAATGTAAAATAGAAACTATGAACGGCTTTGTAGACGCCGAAATAGTCGGTTTTAACGATCAAACTTTGTACTTAATGCCTAACGACCACATCTCTGGTGTATTACCTGGTGCGCGTGTTATTCCTCAAGTAAATAATTTAGGTTTACCTGTAGGGATGAGTTTATTAGGCCGCGTGGTGGATGGTTTAGGGCGACCGCTAGATGGCTTAGGTAAAATTAATGCTGAGCATCATTTAAAGTTTGCGCAAAATACTATAAACCCGCTTTCAAGAAGACCAATCACTAAACCTATGGATGTAGGTGTGCGTGCTATTAACTCGGTTATCACAGTAGGGCAAGGCCAGCGTATGGGCTTGTTTGCAGGCTCTGGTGTGGGTAAATCAGTACTTCTCGGTATGATGACCCGAGGTAGCGAAGCCGATGTCATTGTTGTTGGCTTAGTGGGGGAGCGTGGCCGCGAAGTAAAAGAATTTATTGAAGAAATACTAGGTGTAGAAGGGCGCAAACGCTCAGTTGTTGTCGCAGCGCCTGCTGATTCATCACCACTTATGCGTTTAAAAGGCTGTGAGAGCGCCGTAACTATTGCAGAGTATTTTAGAGATCAGGGTTTAAACGTATTATTGTTACTCGATTCGGTAACGCGTTATGCAATGGCACAACGTGAAATTGCACTTGCTGTTGGCGAGCCGCCCGCTACAAAGGGTTATCCGCCTTCGGTGTTTGCTAAATTACCTGCGCTGGTGGAGCGTGCTGGTAATGGCGGTGAAGGGCAAGGTTCTATTACCGCCTTTTTCACAGTTTTAAGTGAAGGGGATGATATGCAAGACCCTATTGCTGATGCAGCGCGAGCTATTTTAGATGGCCACATTGTATTATCGCGTGATTTAGCCGACAGCGGGCACTATCCCGCTATAGATATTGAAAAGTCGATTTCGCGTGTTATGCCTCAAGTTGTTTCTGAGCCGCATATGCAACAAGCCCGAGTGCTTAAACAAGTGTATTCAATGTATCAACAAAACAAAGACATGATTACGTTAGGCGCTTATCAAAAAGGGACAGATCAAATGCTCGACCAAGCTATAAATATGATGCCAAGAGTGAATGCATTTTTACAACAAGGTATGCGAGATGTCATTAGTTACGATGATGGTCTGCAAGGTCTTGCTCAGTTACTAGGACAAGCATAATGGCTAAAAACAAACTCGATTTATTGCTCAAAATTGAAAATGATAAAGAAGAAAATTTGCGCATGAGTTACTTACAAGCTAATCAAAACTTGCAATCGAATCAACAAAAGCTACAAGGTTTAAACAATTTTAGACTTGAATACTCTCAGCAGTTACACCTAAAAGGTAAGTCGGGTTTATCTAGTGCAGGGTTTGGTCAGTACCATGCTTTCATAGCTAAAATTGAAGAGGCAATTCGCCAACAAGCAAGTACCGTAAATACCGCTAAGCAAGTTGTTACTCAACGTAAAACTCTATGGCTTAAGCAGCAAATTAAAGCTAAAGCAGTTGCCAAACTAATCGAAAATCAAAAACTCAAAGCAAATGCGTTAATGGCAAAAAATGAGCAAAAAATGTTAGATGAGTTTTCAGCTAATCAGTTTTTTCAACGTCGTAAAGCTTTGTAATTCAGGCACGTTAATTGCTTTGTTACTTAGTGGAATTCAACTTTTGGCGGTATGCGGTGGCATATTGCCGTAATGGTATTAGGTGATTTATGGCGATGAATAACATTTCGTTTTTAGTTTCTTCTGAAAAAGATTCACTGTTAGCTTTTAAAGACAATAGCTTAGCTAATGGCGAAGAAAATTTAGGCGATGAATTTTTAAGTCAGCTAAACGAAGCGCATAACTCTATGGAGCCATTGCTTAAAGGCAATAAAAATCCCGATGCCGAAAATTCGATTGCCATACCTAAGCATAAACAGCCAGAAGAAAATGAAAATCTGAGCGTAAAGCTAGATGAAGTAACAACAGACGAAGTTACTTTTGTGTCTGTTGAGATGCTTGATCAAATTAATTCAGCACAAGCAATGAGCACTTCGGTCAATAAGCCGTTCGATGCAACTAACAGTTTAGAATCAGAAAATGCAGAGCTAGAAGCTACACAAGCAGAGAATATCGAAATAGAAAACACAGAAATAGAGAATACAGAAATAGAGAATTCAGAATTACAAAGCACACCAATAATTGCATCCACTAATACAAGTGATGAAGTATCGGCTAAAGAAGCGAATACAGCGAGTGTAGTGCAAAATCCAATTGCTACTAATGTAGACTCTAAAACGGCTAAATTAACTGATTCAAAAAGCGATAACTTTAGCTCACCACCTTTGAATTCGTTACCATTAAATGAAGGCAAGCATCGTAAAAGTGGTGTAGCTGAAGCTAGTGAAGGGCCATTAAATTCTATAAATAAAAAGCCCGATGACAGCATTGACCCTATATTAGAAAAACCTGAATTTGCATCAATGAGTTCTAAAGAGCAAATAGGACAAAATAAGTCTGCTGATAAAAATAATATAGTTTTGCCAACACCCACCGACAAAGCGGGCGTTACTCAGTCTTCTTTAGCCGCAACTGAAGTTGATAATAATACAGCAATAGATACGTTAATGACTAAAGATGAGAGCTTAATTAAAGCTAATGATGTTATTGCTAGTTTAACGCCGGAGCAGCGCTCACAACTTAACGCGCAAGTTAAGGTATTAGAAAATACTGATTCAAAAAGTAACGCAACTAGTAGCACTTCAAATCTTAAGCAAATGCTTGCGCAATTTATTACTGATAATGAAAAAACGCAGAGCACAGTAACAAAACACTCTTTTAGCGCAGAAATCAATTCACTTAATACAACTGAAAAACAAAGCTTATTAACGCAATTAAACGCCTATATTAAAGCAGAGCAGCCTAAAGGCGAGCAATTGGCAGTGCTTAAGCAAACAGTTAATGAATTAAAAGCTTCAATTGAAATAGGACTTGCCGATACCGCTAAGACCGACTCAAAAACGTTTGTAGCGTCAGAGACTCCTAACACAGTATATAATCCACAAAAGTTAAGCTTAAAGACATCAACAAACGAAGAGGCTGATTTAAATAAAGCCGTAACAACCTCAACTAAGCGTGATGATTTATTAAAATCACTTGAAGAATTACAAAAAGATGGCCTTAAGAAAATAACTGCAGAACAAACACCTGCACGCGTAGCACAAATATTTACGCAAATTACAGCTGCTTTAAATACTCAGCAAGTGAGCACATTAAGCCAATACGACTCATTAAGTTATGAGCAGAGCTTACTTGATACCCAAATAGTACAAACTCAACAATTACAAAGTACATCGCAAGTTAAGCAAGTAAGTATTGATCCTGGTGTAATGCAGGCAATTAATATTGTTAAAAGTGATGCAGCTAAATTACTGCAAGAGCGCGTTAGCTCAATGCTGAGCATTAATAACAAAGAAGCAGAAATTCGCCTAGATCCTCCCGAAATGGGCAGTATGCAAATACGTATTCGTAGCGATGCAGAACAAGCGCATATAAACTTTGTAGTACAAAACCAGCAAGCCAAAGAAGCACTTGAACAATCAATGCCGCGCTTACGTGAAATGTTAGCGCAACAAGGATTAGAGCTTGGTGAAAGCACTATTTCTTATGGGCAATCAGGTGGCGAAACTGCTGAGCAAAGTGAGAGTGGACCCCAAGGTAATTTGGCTAATAATAAGTCAGTTAATGATGAAAACGACGAGCAAGCAAATAACACTGCACAAAGTTCTCGACAACAAACTTCATCATCAATAGATTACTATGCCTAAGTGCTGCTATTATAATAACTAAAACAAGCAAGTACCTTTGCGATTAAAGGAATCATGATGGCTGAAGAAACAAGTTTAGAAATTGAAGAAACCGGTAAAAGTAAAAAGAAACTAATAATAATCATAGTAGCTGTACTACTTATTGTAGGCGGTGCTGCAGGTTACTTTTTTATGTCGGGTTCGGATGCGCCAGTTGAAACCTTAGATGAAGAGACTGCGATGTCAGCAGATGCACCTTCTGCTGCAGTTGGTGATTCAGCTGAAATAGGCAGTGCTTTATATGTGTCAATGCCACGCCCATTTGTATTTAACGTGCCCGGTTCAAGTCGCGACAGAATTGTGCAAATTAAAGTACAGTTACTAGTACGTGGCGAAGTAAATGAAGAAACAGCCAAAAAACACATTCCACTAATAGAAGGGACGCTACTAAGCGTGTTTTCTACTACAACTGCTGATGAGTTAAGTACGAGCTCTGGTAAAGAAACACTTCGTTTTTCTGCACTTGAAAAGGTACAAAAAGCCTTAATGGATGTTGAAGGCAGCAAAGTAATTGAGCGGGTATTGTTTACCGGCTTTGTGATGCAATAAGGGGTTAGCGTGAGCGATTTATTATCCCAAGACGAAATTGATGCGCTATTACATGGCGTTGATGACGTTGAAGAGGAAGATATACACGAAGGTGAAGATGGCGGGGGAAGTACGCTTCAGTACGATTTTTCTTCGCAAGATCGGATCGTGCGTGGTCGTATGCCGACGCTGGAAATTGTTAATGAACGCTTTGCTCGTCATATGCGAATTAGCCTATTTAACATGATGCGCCGCACTGCAGAGGTGTCTATTAACGGCGTGCAAATGATTAAGTTTGGCGAGTATATTCATACTCTATTTGTTCCAACCAGCTTAAATATGGTCCGTTTTAGACCTTTAAAAGGCACTGGCCTGATTACCATGGAAGCACGACTTGTGTTTATTTTGGTAGATAACTTTTTTGGTGGTGACGGGCGTTATCATGCAAAAATCGAAGGCCGAGAATTTACCCCAACAGAGCGCCGAATTGTACAAATGCTCCTTAAAATAATCTTTGAAGATTATAAAGAAGCTTGGGCACCGGTTATGGATGTATCGTTTGAATATCTCGATTCTGAAGTAAACCCAGCTATGGCTAATATTGTAAGCCCAACTGAGGTTGTGGTTATTAGTTCTTTCCATATTGAGCTCGATGGTGGCGGTGGCGATTTTCATATTGCACTTCCGTATTCAATGCTTGAGCCAATTCGAGAGCTGTTAGATGCGGGTGTTCAGTCTGATACTGAAGATACTGATTTACGTTGGAGCAAAGCGCTTCGCGATGAAATAATGGATGTAGAGGTTGAAATATCAACTCAGTTACTTGAAGTTGATTTAACCTTAAAACAAATTATGGAACTCAAAGCCGGTGATATTATTCCAGTTGAAATGCCTGAGCATATAACCGTATTTGTTGAAGAACTACCTACATTTAGAGCCAAAATGGGTCGCTCTCGCGATAATGTTGCGCTTCAAATTAGTGAAAAAATTAAACGACCTGATTCAGTTAAATCTGAGCTGCATGTATTTACCAAAGGCGGCAAGAAAATTGACTCAGATGCAGAATTAGCAGAACTAGAAGATGATTTACACCTCTCTGACGGTGTAGACTTAGACTGGTAATTGATTAAAAGGTTAAAAGTATGAGCGATGATCAAGACACAATGGATGAATGGGCAGCAGCATTAGCAGAAGCCGAAGCTCCAGATGATAGTAGCGAAGCACATGTTGCAGAGCTTGATGAGTTAAGTGATTCAAAACACGAAATGAGTGGCGATGAAAAACGAAAACTCGACACTATTTTAGATATCCCCGTTACTATTTCAATGGAAGTAGGACGCTCTAAAATTAATATTCGTAACTTATTGCAACTTAACCAAGGCTCTGTTGTTGAGCTTGACCGTGTTGCGGGCGAGCCGCTAGACGTGCTAGTTAATGGTACTTTGATAGCCCATGGTGAAGTAGTTGTAGTAAACGACAAGTTTGGTATTCGCTTAACTGACGTGATAAGCCAAGTAGAGCGGATCAAAAAACTACGATGAGCTTATTAGTTGCTTTAACGAGTTCCGTTTTTTCAAAAGCAGATGTGGCAACACCTACTGGAGATATACTCTCTATGGTGCTGTCGCTTGTAATGGTGCTAGTACTAATTATTGTGCTGGCATTTTTTGTTAAAAAGCTTAATCCAAATTTAGCAAACAGCGATGAATTTAAAGTAGTCAGAAGTCTACCTTTGGGTTCTCGCGAGCGTTTAATGGTTGTTGAGATAGATAATGCTCAGCATTTACTTGGTGTAACTCCCCACAGTATTAATTACTTACACAAGTTAGAAACTCCATTAAGTGAAAAAGAACTACCTGAACTCGCTAAACGATTTGGTAAACTTTTAAACCCGCAATCAAACCAAAATAAAAAGAATTAAACCTATGACAAAGTGGCTGCTTATTATTTTTGCCATGGTGTTTGTACCAAATGTAAGCGCAGAAGGAATTGATGCGCTTACTATTACAACAAACGCTGATGGCACACAAGATTACTCAGTAACGTTACAAGTTTTAGCAATTATGACGGCGCTGAGTTTTATACCGGCTGCCATAATTATGATGACCTCCTTTACACGAATAATTGTTGTACTCGCCATTTTGCGCCAAGCGATTGGTTTGCAGCAAACACCGTCAAACCAAGTGTTATTAGGGATGTCGCTTTTTCTAAGTATTTTTATAATGTCGCCTATTTATCAGCAGGTAAACGAGCGAGCTATAGAACCTTACTTAAATGAGCAGGTTACTTCAGTACAAGCTTTAGAGCTGGCTAAAGAGCCAATGAAAGCCTTTATGCTTTCTCAAGTGCGTCTCAAAGACTTAGAAACGTTTGCTAAAATTGCAGGTTACGATCAGCTAGATTCGCCACAAGATACACCGTTAATAGTGCTTATACCCGCCTTTGTAACCAGTGAATTGCAAACCGCATTTATAATAGGGTTTATGTTTTTTATCCCATTTTTAATTGTTGATTTAGTGGTCGCCTCAGTATTAATGGCGATGGGTATGATGATGCTTTCACCCATGATTGTGTCCTTACCGTTTAAAATTATGTTATTTGTACTTGTAGACGGCTGGAGCTTAGTGATGGGGACTCTAGCCAAAAGCTTTGGTTTAGGGACTTAGTATGCAAAGCATTAACATGACCCAACAATAGGAGTACAACATGGAACCGGAAATTTTTGTTGATATCCTAAGTGACGCTCTTTTTTTAGTTATTAAGCTGGTGTCTGCAATTGTAGTCCCAGGCTTAATTATTGGTTTAGTTGTGGCTGTGTTTCAGGCCGCAACGTCTATCAATGAACAAACATTGAGCTTTTTACCTCGTTTATTAATTACCATTAGTGCGCTTATTGTGGGTGGGCATTGGCTTACTCAAGAGCTAATGGACTTTTTTACTCGCCTAGTATTACTTATTCCTGAAATTGCAGGTTAAACGTGGAATACCCCTTTGCTGTCGTTATTCAATGGTTGAGCGATTTTTTGTTGCCGCTGGTACGCATTAGCTCAATGATTATGATTATGGCTGGTTTGGGGGCTAAAAATGTTCCTACACGTATAAAAATGGGTTTATCGGTTGTTGTAACTTTTGTTGTAGTTCCTGTTCTGCCCCCAGCTACATTCACTAATTTATTTTCGTTTGAGATGATTTTAGTCGTTATTCAACAAATGATGATTGGTGTTGCTATTGGTTTTGCATCTATACTTTTATTAAATACTTTTGTGTTAGCAGGGCAAATACTCGCGATGCAAACCGGTTTAGGTTTTGCTTCGGTTATTGACCCTTCTAATGGCGCGAGTGTGCCTGCTGTGGGCCAGTTTTTCCTTATTTTGGCCACCCTATTATTTTTTGCTTTTAACGGTCATTTAATGATGATTCAAATGGTGGTGCATAGTTTTCAAGTGCTACCCATTGATGGCACATGGTGGTCTGTAGATCATTACTGGGACATAGTGACCTGGGGCGGCTGGATGTTTACTACAGCACTTGTACTTTCACTTGCACCGCTTACCGCGATGCTCGTTATTAATATGTCGTTTGGTATTATGACGCGTGCAGCGCCGCAATTAAATATTTTCTCTATTGGTTTTCCGTTTACCTTGGTAGCGGGACTTATTATTATTTGGGCGACACTAGGTAACTTTGTTACTCAGTTTGAGTTTCAATGGTTAAAAATGGTTGAGCTAATGTGTACTTTAGTTGGTTGCTCACCTTAGGAGAAAGTCATGTCTGAAGACTCAGGACAAGAAAAAACAGAAGAACCCACATCCAAAAAACTTGAAGAATCTAAAAAGAAAGGCCAAATAGCGCGCTCAAAAGAGCTAGGCACCATGTTTGTACTTATTTTTTCGGCTATATCGCTTTTGATGTATGGGCCAGAAATTGGCAAAGGTTTATACAATGTAATGGGCCGAACCCTTAGCTTAAATCGCAACGAAGCCTTTGATACCACTAAAATGTTTGCCGTATGGGGAGAGGTTGCAGACGCTTTAATGTTTCCTATGGCTATGTTTGTATTAATTATAGTTTTGGCTGCATTTATTGGTAATACGTTATTAGGTGGTTTTAATTTTAGCTGGGAAGCCGCTGCACCTAAAGCAAGTAAAATGTCGCCAATGAAAGGCTTTAAACGTATGTTTGGCCCGCAAGCGGCTATTGAGCTTGTAAAGTCACTTTTAAAATTTGGTTTGGTTGCAAGTTTTGCTATATTTTTAATTAATACCTATTTTGATGAAATACTGCATTTAAGTTTAGAAAGTGCACCAGGTAATATTATCCATGCCTTAGAGATTTTAGGCTGGATGTTTTTAGGCCTTTCATGCACTTTAATTATTATTGCGGCTATTGATGCACCATTTCAAAGTTATAACCATAACAAACAACTTAAAATGACAATGCAAGAGATTAAAGATGAGTATAAAAACTCTGAAGGTGACCCACAAATAAAAGCGCGTATTAGGCAAACACAAAGGCAAATGTCGCAAAATCGTATGATGCAAGATGTCCCTGACGCTGATGTTATTGTTACCAACCCAACTCACTACTCAGTAGCATTAAAATACGATACAGAGCGCGCAGGAGCGCCAATAGTGCTTGCTAAGGGTATCGATGAAATGGCGATGCAAATTAGAAAAGTAGCAATAGGGAATGAAGTACCTATTTTAGAATCCCCTATGTTGACCCGAGCGCTTTATCATACGGCTGAAGTAGGAGAGCAAATACCTGATCAGCTATTTACTGCAGTAGCGCAAGTTTTAGCGTATGTATTTCAGCTTAAGCGCTTTAATAAAGGGCGCGGTAAACGTCCAACTAAGCTCAATAACAAGCTCCCAATCCCCGATGCCTACAAGTATTAAACCGTTAACTTAGTAACTTGGAATAGTTATTGCTAATTCTACGTAGTGTCAATTTTTTGAAATTGTAGAATTATGAGTTTTAAAGCGGTATTACAACAACTTAACAGAGACAAAAAAGACTATGCCAAAGGGGTAGGTACTCCTTTGCTTGTGCTTGCAGCCTTGGGAATGGTGATCTTACCGTTACCGCCATTTTTACTCGATATCCTTTTCTCGTTTAATATTGCCCTCGCATTAGTGGTTTTACTCGTGACTGTTTACACGATGAAGCCGGTTGAGTTTGGTATATTCCCCTCTGTATTACTAATCGCTACGATTATGCGTTTAGCGCTTAACGTTGCCAGCACTCGAGTTGTATTACTTGAAGGTCATAATGGTGGTGATTCTGCCGGTAAAGTAATTGAAGCGTTTGGCTCAGTTGTTATTGGTGGTAACTACGCAGTTGGTTTGGTCGTATTTTTAATCCTTATTATTATTAACTTTGTGGTAATTACCAAAGGTGCTGGGCGTATTTCTGAGGTATCTGCACGTTTCACCCTTGATGCAATGCCGGGTAAACAAATGGCAATCGACGCCGATTTAAACGCTGGTTTTATCAGTGCTGAGCAAGCGCGTGACCGCCGCGAGGAAGTAACTCGCGAAGCCGATTTTTACGGCTCAATGGATGGTGCGAGTAAATTTGTAAAAGGCGATGCCATTGCAGGTATTGTTATATTAATCATCAATATTGTTGGTGGTTTATTTGTCGGTATGATTCAACATAATTTGAGTTTTGGCAACGCAATGGAAGTATATACATTACTTACCATTGGTGATGGCTTAGTTGCTCAACTCCCTTCTTTACTGCTTTCAATTGGTACCGCGATTGTTGTAACACGTCAAAATGAGTCGCTCAATATGGGTGATCAATTTAAGAAACAACTAGGTAACGAAAAATCACTCTTTATTGCTTCAGGTATTTTGATCATCATGGGTTTAGTGCCTGGTATGCCGCATTTTGCTTTTTTAAGTTTAGGTGCGTTATTGGGTTATTTAGCTTACTACACACAGCAAACTAAGTTAAAAGCCGCTGCAGCAGAAGCCGAAGAAGCCGCCAGTGGCGGAAGCGCTGCAACAGGTATTGCCAATAAACAAGAGCAAAAAGAACTTGGTTGGGATGATGTTCAGCAGGTTGACGTAATTGGCCTAGAAGTAGGTTACAGATTAATTCCGTTGGTAGATCAATCTCAAGGTGGTGAGCTACTTAATCGTATTAAAGGTGTACGTAAAAAGCTTTCTCAAGAACTTGGTTTTTTAGTACCACCTGTTCATATTCGCGATAATTTAGAGCTTGATCCAAATGCTTACAGAATAACGCTAATGGGTGTTTCAACCGGTGAAAGCGAACTTAAACATGGCGACGAGCTAGCGATTAACCCAGGGCAAGTATTTGGTCCTATTAAAGGGGTTGAAACTAAAGATCCTGCGTTTGGCCTTGATGCAGTATGGATCAAGCCTGATCAAAAAGATGAAGCGCAATCACTAGGTTATACCGTTGTAGATTCAGCCACGGTAGTCGCCACTCATATTAGCCAGTTATTAACTAACAGTGCGGCGTTGCTACTAGGGCATGAAGAAGTTCAAAACCTGCTTGATATGCTTGCTAAAAGCCATCCTCGCTTAGTAGAAGGACTAGTACCTGATGTGCTGCCATTAACTGCAATTGTAAAAGTGCTGCAAAATTTATTGAATGAAGGTGTAGCTATTCGCGATATGCGCTCAATTGTTCAAACCCTTGTTGAGTATGGTCCGCGTAGCCAAGACCCTGATGTATTAACGGCTGCAGTGCGTATTTCTCTGCGTAGGTTAATTGTTCAAGATGCGGTGGGCATGTCATCAGAAATCCCTGTCATAACCTTGGCACCTGAGTTGGAACAGATGTTGCATCAGTCATTACAAAATGCAGGCGATGAAGGTGCCGGTATTGAGCCTGGACTTGCAGAGCGACTTCAAGTGTCATTGACACAAGCGCATCAAAATCAAGAAATGGCCGGTGAACCTTCTATATTGCTAACGTCAGGAATGTTACGCACTGTGTTATCTCGTTTTGTTAAGTACACCATTCCAGGATTGAGAGTGATGTCTTATCAAGAGGTACCAGACGAAAGACAGATCAAGATTGTTAGCTCTGTAGGCCAACAATAAGATTTTAACAGGGGTTGAATCATGAAAATTAAACGTTTTTTTGCTAAAGATATGCGCACAGCACTTAAAGAAGTTAAAGATGAGTTAGGTGTTGATGCGGTTATTATGTCAAATAAGAAGCTGGCTAACGGTGTAGAAATTGTAGCGGCAGTTGATTATGACAAAGCAGCCCCTAAAGTAGCAGCGCAACCACAACGTACTGCAGAGCCGCGTGCTCAAGCTCCACAGCAAAGTATGCATAATTTTGTAAAACCAGAGCCTCAGCGTGCCAAACCAGAGCCGCAGGCAAAAGTGGCTGACAGCCTACAAGCTTTATTAGAGCGCCAATCACCGCGTCCTCGCTCCCCTGAACTTGCATCAATGTTTTCACAATCAGGTATTGATACTACAGATAACTATCAAGAACCAGTTATGGAACAGCGTACTAAAAATATGTTTGCTCCTGAAAATGCAGCGCCAGTTCGTCCACAAACTCAAGCGGATAGCTTAGGTTTTGATGATTTAGACAGCGACTTTGATGATTTAGATAGTCCAGTAACTGCTCGCCAACAAACACCCAATAATGAAAGCGAAGAAATGACAACAATGCGTGAAGAAATGAACGCAATTCGTCAATTGCTTGAGCATCAAGTATCGGGCTTAATGCAGCAAGATATGGCGCGTCGCGATCCAACACGCGCTTGCATGGTTGACCGCTTAGTCGGTATGGGTATTGATAAAGAAGTAGCGCAACAAATGGCATGTTTTGTACCTGATGATGTATCTCGTAAGCAAGGCTGGAAAGCGTTGTTAACGATGGTCGAAGATCAAATGCAAACAACCAATAATGAAATACTTCGCCAAGGTGGTGTATATGCGTTAGTGGGTCCAACAGGTGTTGGTAAAACAACAACAGTTGCTAAGCTTGCAGCTTTAGGCGCACAAAAATATGGCGCTGATAAAGTGGCCTTAATAACCACTGATACATACAGAATTGGTGCTTATGAACAGCTTGCTACTTACGGCCGTATTATTGGTTGTGGTGTAAAGCAAGTTAAAGATGCTAATGAATTAGCTGAAGTTTTATATCATTTACGAAATAAACGTCTAGTATTAATTGATACAGCAGGTATGAGTCAGCGAGATTTACGTTTAACTGAGCAGTTAAACACGTTAATGCGTAACCAACGTGTGGATATTCGCAGCTACTTAGTACTAAGCGCGACGGCACAAATTAATGTATTACAAGAAACAGTACGTCACTTTAAAAAAGTACAGTTAAGTGGTTGTATTTTCACTAAGTTAGATGAATCATTAAGTTTGGGTGAGATTATTAGTATTGCGATTCAAAATCGCCTTCCAATAGGGTATCTTACTAACGGTCAACGAGTGCCAGAAGATATTCGTGTTGCAAATGCTGAAAAACTAGTGAAAAAGGCTGAGCAGTTATATTTAAAAAGAGCAAAAGCACAACATTCAAGGCACCAAGCAGTGGCGCCAAGTACAGTAGGGATGTATGATTAACACAGTATTAGATCAAGCAAGCGGCCTGCGCAAAATGAGTCAAAACAATAACAACGGCGTAAAAGTTATCGCTGTAACCGGTGGTAAAGGTGGGGTGGGGAAAACAAATGTTTCTCTAAATACCGCTATTGCACTAGGGCAACAAGGTAATAGAGTATTAGTGCTGGATGCTGACCTAGGTTTAGCAAACTGTGATGTGATGCTTGGTTTACGTGTAGAGCGCAATTTATCACACGTTTTGTCAGGTGAATGTGAGCTTGACGAGATTTTAGTTGAAGGGCCTGCTGGTATTAAAATTGTACCTGCTACATCGGGCTCGCAAAGTATGGTTGAATTATCGCCATCTGAGCATGCCGGGCTAATTCGTGCATTTAGCGAATTGAATACCGAATTTGATATTTTAATTGTAGATACAGCCGCTGGTATTTCAGACATGGTGCTAAGCTTCTCACGAGCAGCACAAGATGTAATGGTTGTAGTGTGCGATGAACCAACATCAATAACCGATGCTTACGCACTTATTAAAGTATTAAGCCGCGAGCACGGTGTTTATAAGTTCAAAATTGTTGCCAATATGGTCCGCAGTATGCGTGAAGGCACTGAATTGTTTGCAAAACTATCTAAAGTTACCGATCGCTTTTTAGATGTTTCAATGGAGCTAGTAGCAACGGTTCCTTATGACGAAAATATGCGCAAAGCAACACGTCGCCAAAAGGTGATTGTTGAGCTCTTTCCAAGTTCGCCAGCCGCTCTCGCGTTTAAAGCGCTGGCGACAAAAGCAGTTAAATGGCCAATACCAAATCAACCATCTGGGCATTTAGAGTTTTTCATTGAGAAACTAGTAAACGGCTAATTATGACAACATTGGTGAATAGAGCTATGGGATATCAATCAACACAAAACTTAAATGTGATTGTTGAGAAACATGCATCACTTGTTAAAAAAGTGGCATGTCATCTAATTGCTCGATTACCACCTAGCGTTCAGCTTGATGATTTAATTCAATCAGGAATGATAGGTTTAATAGAAGCTTCAAAAAACTTTGATGCAACAAAAGGCGCAAGCTTTGAAACCTTCGCCGGTATTCGTATTCGCGGGGCTATGCTTGATGAAATGCGCCGTGGTGATTGGGCTCCTCGTTCAGTACACCGTAAAAGCCGACAAGTTGCAGAAGCAATTACTGGGCTCGAAAGCAGTTTGAATCGCGAACCAACAGATATAGAAGTTGCTGAAAAACTTGAAATTTCACTCAATGAGTACCATCATATTTTAAATGATGTTAATACCAGTAAAGTATTAGGCATAGAAGACCTTGGTGTAGATGAGGATGTTATTACTCCCGTAGGCCAAGATTTAGCGCTAGACAAACCTTTTAATAATGTTAAAAATGATCGGTTTAATGAGTCTTTGCTAAATGCAATAAAGTCATTACCAGAGCGTGATGCAATGGTACTTTCTTTATACTATAACGATGAAATGAATTTAAAAGAAATAGGACATATACTCGATGTAAGCGAATCGCGTGTAAGTCAGATACATGGTCAGGCGATGATTAAGCTTAAAGCTAAAATCAATGACTGGATAAACTAGTAGTAAGTAAACTAAGGTTAATACCTCACTGGGGGATGTTTTGGATAAAAACATGAAAATTCTTGTAGTTGATGATTTTTCAACGATGAGACGAATTATAAAAAACCTATTACGTGACTTAGGTTTCACTAATGTTCAAGAAGCTGATGACGGGTCTACAGCTTTGCCTATGTTACAAAATCAAGTATTTGATTTTGTGGTTACAGATTGGAATATGCCGGGAATGCAAGGTATTGACCTTTTAAGAGCAATTCGTGCAGATGATAAGTTAAAACATATCCCTGTATTGATGGTAACGGCAGAAGCTAAAAAAGAACAAATAATAGCTGCAGCGCAAGCTGGCGTTAATGGTTATATTGTTAAGCCATTTACGGCTGGAACATTAAAAACTAAATTAGAAAAAGTATTTGAACGCTTAGGCTAATGATGGGGGAGAGGCTTATGTCAGCACCAGCTGCGCCTCAAATAACGTTAGAACAAGCTCGTCAACTCGTCATTTATTTAGAAAACGATGAGCAAGATAAAGCTAATCAGTTGATTTTAGAGACAGCTTCGCAAGAGCAGTCTAAATTATTTGCTGAAGTTGGGAAGTTGACTCGTCAACTGCACGAAGCACTTAAAAGCTTTGAGCTTGATACTCGCTTAACTAACATAACGACAGATGCGATTCCAGATGCTAAAAAGCGGCTTAATTATGTTATAGAAATGACAGAAAATGCGGCTAATAAAACAATGGATGCTGTTGAGGCTAGTTTACCTATAGCTCAGCAACTTGCAGATGAAATATCTCATATCAAACCGACATGGGATCGTTTAATGAGCCGGGAGATTGAGCTTGGTGAGTTTAAACAACTTTGCCATAGTATCGATAAGTTTATGAATAACTCTCATCATAAAACGGATGAGCTTCAAAGCTTAATGACAAATGTACTAATGGCTCAAGACTATCAAGACTTAACAGGTCAAGTTATTCGCCGTGTTATAGAACTTGTTAGAGAAGTAGAAGAAAGCTTACTTCATCTTTTAACAGCGTTTGCTGAACAAGATGACAGTGACAACACAGCGAATAAAGTAGAACAACAAAAAATAAAAGAACCAGTTGCCACACAAACTTTAGCAGGTCCTGAAGGCCCTATTATTGATAAAGAATCGCGTAATGATGTTGTATCTGATCAAGATGAAGTCGATGATCTTTTATCAAGTTTGGGCTTCTAAGAGGAGAGTAACTGCATGTTTGAAGTCGATGAAGATATTTTACAAGACTTTCTTGTAGAGGCAGGAGAAATCCTAGAGCTTTTATCTGAACAGTTAGTTGAACTGGAAAATAATCCAGAAGATACCGAGTTACTAAATGCCATATTTAGAGGCTTTCACACTGTAAAAGGTGGTGCAGGTTTTTTAGCTATGACAGAACTTGTTGATGCTTGCCACGGCGCTGAAAACGTATTTGATTTACTACGTCAAGGCGTGCGAACGGTCAATTCAGAGTTAATGGATGTTATTTTACAAGCGCTCGACACCATTAATGAAATGTTCGCGACTATCCAAAATAGGGATAAGCCAGAACCAGCAGATCCTGAGTTACTTCAAACCCTCCATATTTTGGGCCTACCTCCAACAGAAGCCGAGCTTAACGGAGTCGCTTCAGAAACTGACGTTGAACAACCTCTTGATGAAGTAGTTGATACGCCAATAGCTGATGAGGAAGATCCATTTGCATTTGATGAAATGTTTAGCGGAACTCCTTCGGTTAGTGATGCTGAAATAAACGAAATCACTGAAGATGAATTTGAAAACTTACTTGATGAACTACACGGTAAAGGACAAGGTCCTGCAGTTGAAAAGCCAGTAGCAAGTAGCAGTGATTTTAATGGTGATATTACTGATGATGAATTTGACAGCTTATTAGACGAGTTACATGGAGTTGGCAGTTTTGGTGAGGTTGAGAGTAAAGCACCTGAGCAAAGTAGTGTAGTTAAAGCACCTGTAGAACCAGCTAAACCAGCGTCAAATACTGCTAATTCATCAGATGATGAAATTAGTGATGATGAATTTGAAGCGCTTCTTGATGAACTTCATGGTAAAGGCACTGCACCTAAATCAATAGAAAGCACTCCAGCTGTGAAACAGCCCAATATCCCAGCTAAACCAGCTGCAAAAGCGAGTGTGCCTGTAAAAAAACCAGAACCTGTAAAAGCACCCGCTTCTAAACCGGTAGAAAAACCGGTTGCTAAAGCAGCGCCAGCAACGCCTAAAAAATCAGCGCCACCAGCAGCAGAGACGACAGTTCGCGTAGATACAAAACGACTTGACCAAATTATGAATATGGTTGGTGAGTTAGTACTTGTGCGAAATCGTTTGGTTAGTTTAGCGACCAATTCAGACAGTGAAGCAATGGGTAAAGCAATCTCTAACTTAGATGTAGTGACTGCTGATATTCAAGGCGCGGTTATGCAAACGCGAATGCAACCAATTAAAAAGGTATTTGGTCGTTTCCCTCGCGTAGTACGCGATTTAGCACGCAGCTTAAACAAAGACATTGACTTACAACTTGTAGGTGAAGAAACCGATTTAGATAAAAACTTAGTGGAAGCACTAGCCGATCCGCTTGTGCATTTAGTTCGAAACTCAGTTGACCACGGTATTGAAATGCCAGCTGTTCGTGAGGCTGCCGGTAAGCCTAGAACAGGTAATGTTACTTTATCAGCGTCTCAGGAAGGCGACCATATTTTGTTGACCATTAAAGATGATGGCGCTGGTATGGATGCTGAGAAACTGAAAAAAATAGCAATTAGTAAAGGCGTGCTCGATCACGATCAAGCGAGTCGACTTTCTGACACTGAAGCATACAACCTAATTTTTGCACCTGGCTTTTCTACAAAAGAAGAGATATCTGACATTTCAGGTCGTGGTGTTGGAATGGATGTGGTGAAAACTAAAATCACCCAATTAAACGGCTCTGTAAGTATTCAATCTGAGTTAGGTGTAGGTACTATTTTAGAGATAAAAGTACCACTTACCTTAGCCATATTACCGACCTTAATGGTAATTGTTGGCGCACAAACATTTGCGTTACCACTTGCAGGTGTTAGTGAAATATTCAACTTAGATTTAACGAAAACAAATGTGGTTGATGGGCAATTAACAATTATTGTGCGTAAAAAGGCAATACCGTTATTCTACCTCGAGCACTGGTTAGTTAAAGGCTCAGATCGTTCACAGCGAAAAGCAAAAGGCCATGTAGTTATTGTGCAAATTGGTACGCAGCAAATTGGTTTTGTTGTTGACTCATTAATTGGCCAAGAAGAAGTAGTGATTAAGCCGCTTGATGCGTTACTTCAAGGAACACCAGGTATGGCAGGTGCTACAATAACTTCGGATGGTGGCATTGCACTGATTTTAGACGTTCCAAACATGTTAAAACATTACGCAGGCTAATAATAAAGTAGGTATATATTTAATATATACCTACGCATAAATTTAATAAGAGAGCTAAATGGCCGTTAAAGTTTTAGTTGTTGATGATTCAAGCTTTTTTCGCCGCAGGGTAAGCGAAATTCTTGAGCAAGATAGCGACATACAAGTTATAGGCTTTGCTGTGAATGGCAGAGAAGCTGTTGAAAAAGCAGCTCAGCTACGTCCAGATATGATCACTATGGATGTCGAAATGCCTGTGCTTGATGGTATTAGTGCAGTTAAAGAGATAATGGCGAGTAATCCAACCCCGATCTTAATGTTTTCATCACTAACACGTGATGGCGCAACAGCAACGTTTGATGCGCTAGATGCTGGAGCAATGGATTTTTTACCGAAAAAATTTGAAGACATCGCTCGCAATAATGAAGACGCTATAAAGCTTTTACAAAATAAAGTGAAAGATATAGGGCGAAGACGTTTACCGCGAACGTTTAAAGCTGCAACACCACCTAAGCCAGTAATATCAACTAAACCGATAACAAGCTCACTTTCGCAAAGAACAAACATACTAACACCTTCGATAAAACAACCCGATAGAAGCTTTCAAAGAGCAGCCCCTACAACATCGTCAGGTTCAAATATTGCCTCAATGCGAGCAAGTGGAAAGCAATACCAGCTTGTGGCTATTGGCACTTCTACAGGTGGCCCTGTTGCACTACAAACTATACTGACTCAATTGCCAGCTAATTTCCCTCACCCTATTTTACTTATTCAGCATATGCCTGCAGCTTTTACACCTGCATTTGCGGCACGTTTAAATGGCCTGTGCCAAATAAAAGTGAAAGAAGCGCAACAAGGTGACCGCTTACAACCAGGAACGGCTTATCTAGCGCCTGGCGGACAGCAGATGATGGTAGAAGGGCGTGGTGCAAATAGAACACTGCGCGTATTTGAAGATCATAGCGAGAGAATAAGTTATAAACCGAGTGTAGATGTAACTTTTGCCAGTGCAGCAAAAACGTATCAAGGCGATGTGCTTGCTATCGTTTTAACAGGCATGGGCGCTGATGGACGTGACGGTGCAAGAATGTTAAAGCAAACGGGTGCAACCATTTGGGCACAGGATGAGAAAAGCTGTGTTGTTTATGGAATGCCTCAAGCCATTGCTAATGCGGGGCTTTCGAGTGAAAGCTTAGCATTAAACGATGTTGCAGCACGTATCAAGAGAGAGGTAGGTTGTGGATAAACTCTCAATATTTGGACTATTTGTAGCACTGGGCGCAATAGGTTTAGGTTACTCTTTAGAAGGTGGCGTTGTTTCTGCTTTATTTAATGGTCCTGCCCTTATTATTGTATTAGGCGGCACGCTTGGTGCTGTTATGTTGCAAACATCAGCAAGTACCTTTAAAAAAATGCTAAATATGAGCTCTTGGGTTTTTGTTGCGCCACAATATGATATTGAAGATGCAATAGATCAAGTTAAGCGATGGTCTCATAAGGCACGTCAAGAAGGTTACTTAGCGCTTGAAAACGAAGCGCTAGCTCACCCAGATGCATATGCAGCAAAAGGTTTAAGCTTGCTTGTAGATGGCTGCTCAGAGCAAAAACTACGTGACACGCTTGAAATTGACTTACTGCTAGAACGCGATCGCTTGCTTGAAGCCGCACGTGTTTATGAAGCGATGGGGGGCTACAGTCCTACCATTGGTATTTTAGGTGCTGTGCTTGGTTTAATACAGGCAATGTCGTTTATTACCGATCCACAAATGCTTGGTGCAGGCGTTGCAACGGCATTTATCGCGACCATTTATGGTGTTGGTTTAGCTAATTTATTGTTTTTACCTATGGCAAATAAGTTAAAACAGCGTGTAGAGCAAAAAATGCTTTACCATGAAATGCTTGCCGAAGGTGTGATTGCGATAAGCGTTGGCGAAAGCCCAGTAAATATAGAATTAAAGCTTGAAGCCTACCGTGTAGAGCGTCCTAATTTAGTGGACGAATAACATGCTACGCCGACGACTTCGTCACTCTGCTCCAAAAAATCAACATACAGAGCGTTGGCTTGTATCGTATGCCGATTACATGACCATTATGTTTGCTTTTTTTGTGGTGCTGTATGCGATAGCGATCAACAAAGAAGAACAATTTCAAATATTGTCAGACTCCCTTGAACACGTTTTTGATAAATCTGCCCGCCAGCACTCCCAGCAAGGTGAGGGCGTCAATGGTAATGGAATATTGACTGATAGAGTGACACCTGAACAAGAAGTTCTTTATGGTGAAAGTATTTTAAAAGAAGAACAAGGTCCAGAGTTACTCGATGGTCAAAGTGATACAAGTAACATACAACAGGAATATTTAGGTAAACCACTTGATAGCTTACTTACTAAACTGCAGTCAGCGCTTATTGATGAAATTCGTGATGGAGAAGCCAGTTTAGAGCTTAATCAAGATTGGCTGATTATAGAGCTAAGCTCAGGTATGTTATTTTCAAGTGGTAGCTCAGTTGCACACTCTAGGGCAAAGCAAGTCGTCAAAATTGTTAAAGATATTATTGCTCCAGTAGATAACTATATTAGGGTGCGTGGCTATACTGATGATGAAAGTATTCGCAATGAAATATTTCGCTCAAATTGGGAACTCTCGGTTGCTAGAGCAACATCTATTTTAGTAGAGCTGGAAGCATTAGGTATTAACTCTGCCAGAATGGCGATAGAGGGTTATGGTCAATATTCACCTTTTGTAAGTAACGATACAGAACAAGGGCGAGCAGAAAATCGTAAAGTTGTTATTGCACTTTCTAAGTATGGTTTACCATCAATACAAGACATTAAAGGTGATGAACAAGCTGTTAAGCCAGTAGCGGAAGAGCCTGAAATTGAGCTCCCTTCAGATGACGATACAATAAAAATAATTCGTTTGCCTCATGGTGGTATTCGCATAACAACGCGCAATGAACAGTAATTAGGATGTAATGTGAAGATTTGGACTGTCGCAAATCAAAAAGGTGGTGTTGGTAAAACAACAACAGCAGTAAGCCTTGCTGGTATTTTAGCTTTGCAGGGTAAGCGTGTGTTGCTTATTGATACAGACCCTCATGCATCACTCACTTATTACTTTGGCATTGACTCAGAAGATTTGGAAGTCAGTGTATATGATATTTTTGCGCGTGGCACGAGCATGCAAAGTGAAGAGATACTTCAAGCTTTATGTCCATCAACACTTGAAAACCTAGATATTTTACCTGCAACAATGGCGATAGCCACGCTTGATAGAAGCATGGGTAATAAAACAGGTATGGGATTAATACTAAAAAAAGCGCTTGCAAAAATCAGTGAACATTACGATTATGCCATTTTAGATTGCCCCCCAGTTTTAGGGGTGTTAATGGTTAATGCGCTTGCAGCAAGTGAGCGAATTTTAGTGCCAGTGCAAACGGAATTTTTAGCACTGAAAGGGCTTGATAGAATGATGCGCACTATGGAATTAATGCAAACCTCTCAAGCGAAAGATTATCAATATACTATAATCCCTACTATGTATGATAAACGAACAAAAGCATCGTTAGAAGCATATAAAACACTGCAAAGTACGTATGGTGATAAAGTCTGGCCAGGTGTGATACCGGTAGATACTAAATTTAGAGATGCAAGCTTTGCGCAAAAAGTGCCTGTAGAGTATTGTCCTCGTTCGCGTGGTGTATACGCATATAAAGCACTGCTAGAATATTTAATTGAACAAGGTTAATGAATGAGTAAGCAATTATTTGCTAATGAAAAAGTAATGAAACAATACCTAGGGGCTTTGTTATGTGAAGACGAGCCTGTAGATAACCTTGAGCCAGTCGCAAAATTACTTGAGCAAATGCCACACGACTCGCAGCAAGAACATATTCATTTAAAACCAAAAGAACAGATAAAAGCGGCAGAAAAAATATTTGATCAAGATTTACTTAATTCTGAAATTAAGCCAATAGTTGAACCGATTTTTGAAGCCGCAAAAGTTAATAAAGCCATTGACGATGAAGTAATAGAGTCGATAAGTACGACTACAGAAGAACCAGAACCACAGATTATAACCACCAGCCAATCTGACTATTTTGATGGTGAATTTCAGGCATTATTTTTTGAAGTTGCTGGTTTAACATTGGCTGTGCCATTAAAAGCATTAGGCGGTATACATCAATTAGGTGAAGTAAATCATTTATTTGGTAAGCCAAAGTGGTTTAAAGGCGTTATGCTCAACAGAGAAGAAAAGCTTAATGTTGTTGATACTGCTCGTTGGGTAATGCCAGAAAAGTATGATGATAAATTAGAGGCGTCTTTAGATTATCAGTATTTAATTACCTTAGGTGATAGCCAGTGGGGCTTATTAGCTGAAAAGTTGATAAATAACATTACATTGAGTAAAGAAGATGTAAAATGGCGTACAAATAAAAGTAAGCGCCCATGGCTTGCTGGTGTTATAAAAGAAAAAATGTGTGCTTTAATAGATGTAGATAATTTAAATATATTATTAGAGAAAGGCTTAGATAGCCGTCAGTAGTAACGACCATTACGGGGTAATAGCATGAATCAAGATAAATTACTGTCAGCAAATAAAAACGCAGATAATAATGATGAAATTTTACAGTGGGTTACGTTTAAGCTAGAGGAAGAAACCTACGGCGTAAATGTAATGCAAGTACAAGAAATACTTCGTTATACAGAGATAGCCCCTGTACCAGGTGCACCTTCTTACGTTATTGGTATTATTAACTTACGCGGTAACGTTGTAACTGTTATTGATACTCGTGCACGTTTTGGTTTGTTAGCTGCTGATGCAACCGATAATTCTCGTATATTAATTATTGAAGCTGAAGAGCAAGTTATCGGCATTTTAGCCGACAGCGTATCTGAAGTCGTTTATTTACGCAGCTCTGAGATCGATAGTGCACCAAATGTTGGTACTGAAGAAAGTGCTAAGTTTATTCAAGGCGTTTGTAATCGTGATAATGAGCTACTGATTTTAGTCGATTTAAACAAGTTACTCAGCGATGATGAATGGGATGAGTTAAGCGATATATAAGCTTTACCAAATAAATTATGCTGTTACTTAGTATAGCTATATCAGCGTTAGCGGTAGGACTTATATCGCTTGCGCTAATAATTGCATTAAAAAACAAACAAGTGAATGAAGTTAATGCTGTATTACAGCAGCTTAAAGATAGCTCAGAGCAAACTCATATTTTGCGAAGTGAAATTTCAGAGCTTAGAACAGGGCTTTTAAGTATTGGTAAGCGAGTGCTTGAGGTTGAGCAACAAAATCAAGATTTAATACAACAACAAGCTGCGCAAAAATACGATGACCCTGATGCTAAAATTTACTCTCGTGCAGTAAAAATGGTTGAGTTAGGTGCGGACCTCGATGAGGTGATACGCGAATGCGAATTACCGCGAGCAGAAGCCGAATTACTATTTTCACTACATAAACAAAAAGGCGCTTAGCGCCTTTTTAGTTATAAGCGTGTAAATAATCTCACGCTTTAATATTTAACTTACCTTGAAAGTCTTGCCAGCCTGGCGGAAATTGACCTCTTAATACATACGAAAACGCAATAAGCTCTGCAATTACATAATAAAGCTCTTTAGGGATTTCTTCCCCTAAGCTTAAATGCGACAACGTTTTAGCAAGCGCTGCATCTTCGTGGATCATAATTCCTTTTAATTTTGCCGCTGCAATTATTTCGTCAGCTAACTCACCAAACCCTTTTACGCTTACAGTGGGGGTGTTGCCAGCTTCGTATAAAAGCCCAATGGCTGACTTATTAATAGGTGTATCACTCATTACTAAACCTTAATATTAATAATTGCATGAGATTTATAAAATGCCTGATTATTTGCATCGCCTCGCTTTAAGTTGAGCTCTCCAACCTGTAAACCATGCTTAGCTAGTTTGGATCTTAAATTATCTAAGTGAGGGTGAGCAATTGCGCTTACTTCTTGGCTTGAGGCTAATAGCTGGCAATCGAGTGCTTTATCCATTAACTCAGCGGTAATCTGTAATTGCCCAATCTGTGCATAATCAAAGTTTAGCCTGACAAACCATACATTTTTATCTTCTAATTTATCTGCGCTTGGCTTTTTATATTGCCCCAATGTTATTTCTGTTTGGGCGGCCTCAGGCGGCAATTTCATTGGTAATAAAAATTGTGCAAGCGGGTTTGTGTCTGGTTGTTGACTTGGTGTTGAAACACTTACTTGGGTAAGTGTGTTTTTAACTTGTACGATTTCGCTAGCCAATGCTTGAACTTGAGCTTGCTGCAGTTGCTCAAGTATTTTTGCTCCCGCGTTTCCTGTTTTAAAAGTAGGTATGAGTACTTGTAAAAGTGCATCTAAGCCAGTTTGGTTATTAAAGCTTATCGGTGTTACTGATTGGCTAATTATAGGGGCTGCTAAAATACTCACTGCAACTTGTTCAAGTCCTTTAGTGAAGCTACTTTGTAGTGTATCACCCGTTAATTGAGATGGTTGTAAGGTGGCTAATACTTCACGCTGTATGGTCGCAGGGTTAACATTATTACTTGAGATCATGCGATTAAATGCTTGGTTAATTAAGCGAGTTAAATCGGGCGTGTCTTTTGTTGCTCTATTTGTAATGTCAGTAATTTGACTACTTAAAAGCTGTTTGTTACCAGCTAATCTATCCGTAGGGATTGTGGTATCAGGAAGCTTTAATAATGTGCTTAATAGCTTTGCTTCTATTGGTTGTAGCATTTGACTACGAGAGGCAATATTAGATAACGGCTCTGCTAATGGGAGAATGTTTTTAATCGTGGCTGAGTTTGCACTGTTTTGATTGTTGCCGTTTATTACTGGTTGCACTGAAGAGGTTATTTGCCCTTTAGTAACAATTTCACTTGTAGGCTTAATTAACGTATCAACTTTACTGTTAGTACTAATATTCAGAGCACTCAATTGACTCGCGTTTAAATTACTTGGCTTAGCGCTCGCCACTCCATTTTGAGTAATATTATTTGGCGTTGGCGTTGGCGTGTTAGCTGTTGTTATATTTGTAGATGATTGCCAAACACTAACACTTCCTTTTATTTGCTGAGTTAATTGTACAAGTGGCGGAAGTCTTGAAAAGTGCTCTGGTAAGGTATTGCTCGTATTACTATTTAACGCAGTACTTACATTTTGGGTAATATTCACTCTATTCAACGGTGATACTGTTAATTGCATAACTAAGCTCGGCCTTTGTATCGCAGATGATGCAGACGGCGGCATTAACTCAGATTTATTTGCTGCTGCAAAGGGCTTACTTTCAAAATATTTAACTGCATCATTAATTCGCGTTTTAAAATCACTAAAGCTATTTTGTAGCCACGATTTTATTGGGCTATTAGGTGTAAGCAGTGGGCTTGCTTTAATAGTGGACGCAGAAAAAGGTATTTCAGGGACACTGCTTTTTTGCGCTAAAAGTAACTCGTTAAACGGTTTAGAAAATGAGTTATTAAGCGTCACTTTTATATTATTAGTATCGGTTTTAATAAGTAATTTATCAGCCTGATTTATTAAATTTACCTTAATGGGGGTATTGGGTAGTTCACTAACTTGTTGATTAGTAATAGGCGTTGTAAACGAACCTGACTTTTGAGGATGGGTCAAAATAGCTAGTTTAGGTGTTGCTTGAAGTTGCGCACTAGGTAATAAGGCCACGAGTAATTTAGTAAGTTTAGTTTGGCTAAGTGGTTGCGTATGAATTGTATCTGCAAAGCGATTAATAACATTAAGCTGTGCGCCTTTGTTAGTAGTACTAACAACTACTTTTAAAGGCTGCTCGGTTAAAAGTAACTGCGCTACGTCTTTATTTATGGCAATACTGGCGTTAAGTTTATCAATTACTAATTTTGGGGTAGGGGACATAACCACTTGTAAATCCATTGGTTGGCTTTGTACCTCAGTGCCCGTGCTTACATAATTTAATAAACGCTGTAATTGTACTGGTTGATTTAAAGTAAGGGTTGTAGTGTTTGGCGTGATGTTGAGCTGTTTGCCATCGGGATTAAGTTGTATGTTAGCACTGGCTATTTTTTGTAAATTTTGAGGTGCGCTTGTAGTGCCAAGTCTTAATGTCTGCCAATGTTTATCAATAAATACATCAAGCGTAATCGAGTCTTTCGAAAATTGAATGTTTTTAGCCGCAAGTACCTCATTAGGTAATTGCGATAACTCATTGGTTTGAGGGTTCGTCGATTGATTGATAACCAATGAATTAGATAATGTTATTTGCGTTGGCGTATTCATTATTTTAAATCAAGTTTTCTCTATTTTAAGTGAATCGATTTTAAAGCAATATTCGTATTACCCTATCATTATGGTAGACTAACGCCTAATTTTTGGCAGAGAGAATCGTCATCTTGTTACACATTAAGTCCGTCACCTGCATCAAGCAAGATCGTTGTTTGTTTGCGGATCTTAATTTTAGCCTTAATAGCGGTCAAATCATGCAATTAGCGGGCCCTAATGGGGCTGGTAAAACATCGCTATTGCGTATTATCGCAGGCTTTTCTGTGCCTGATGAAGGAGCTGTTTTATTTCAAGAACAGCCTATATCTAAGTATTACGAAGAGTATGCCAGAGAACTACTCTTTATAGGCCACAAAACAGGTGTAAATACTCAGCTTAGTGCCGTTGAAAATGTTCGTCATTGGTTACAAATTAATGGCTACATAAACCAGCCTGACTTGTATCCCATTTTAGCGCAACTTGGCCTTGTTGGACTTGAAGATGTACCGGTTAGAATGTTATCTGCTGGACAACAAAGACGTGTAGCTTTGGTTAGGCTTTGGTTAAGTGATTCTAAATTATGGGTACTTGATGAGCCATTTACCGCGCTTGATAAAAGCGGTGTTGCTTTTTTGCAGCACCGATTTACTGAACACTTACAAAGCGGTGGTGCTATTTTATTAACGACTCACCAAGACTTAACGACCCATTTTAGTAACTTGCAAACGGTTACACTGGAGTATCGTCACTAATGACTCGTCAACATTCTTATTGGTTGCTATTTAGTGCGGTATTTACCAAAGATGTAAAACTTGCGTTTCGCCAGCGCGCTGAAATTGTAAATCCTATTTTGTTCTTCTTAATTGTAATTTCATTATTTCCGTTAGCAATCGGGCCTGAGCCTGGTTTACTAGCGAGAATGGCACCGGGAATTATTTGGGTTGCCGCATTACTTTCTACCATGCTGGGCTTGGATAAACTGTTTAGAGATGATTTTAATGATGGCTCATTGGAGCAGTTAATTGCATCGTCTTACCCGTTATCGTTAACCGTACTTGCTAAAGTGGCTGCTCACTGGGTGGTAACAGGTTTACCGCTTGTATTAATGACGCCGCTATTTGCATTGTTGTTAAACCTAGAAAGTACGGCGTTAACAGCGACTGTTTTAACATTATTATTAGGCACTCCACTATTGAGCTTTATTGGCGCAATAGGCGCAGGGCTTACTGTAGGATTACAAAAAGGGGGTATTTTGATGAGTTTACTCGTACTGCCTTTGTATATTCCTGTTTTGATTTTTGCAACGTCGGCTATCGATACCAGCTCTATGTCGCTGGATTATAGTGGGCAGCTTGCCATCCTTGGTGCAATGTTACTTATTGCTATTATTAGCGCACCAATTGCCATATCGTCAGCTTTAAAAGTGAGTGTAAGTTAATGTGGAAGTGGTTACATCCCTATGCTAAAGCAGAGCGTGCATACCAGTTATGCAATACGTTACTGCCTTATTTTGCCGTAGTTACTGTAGTTAGTATGATTGTTGGATGGGTATGGGGGCTTGGTTTTGCACCTGCCGATTACCAACAAAAAGACAGCTACCGTATCATTTTTATTCATGTTCCTTCCGCCATTTTATCTATGGGCGCTTACTCATCAATGGCTATTGCAGCTGTTGTTGCACTTGTATGGCAACTACGAAATGCCGAACTTGCCGTTATTGCTATAGCGCCTGTTGGTGCTTGTATTACAGCTATAGCGCTTATTACTGGCGCTGCATGGGGTAAACCTATGTGGGGTGCTTGGTGGGTATGGGATGCGCGTTTAACGTCGGAACTTATTTTATTATTTTTATATCTTGGCGTGCTTTCGCTTTATCATGCATTTGAAGATAAGAAGTCAGCAGGGCGTGCGGCTTCTATTTTAGCTATTGTGGGCGTAATCAACTTACCTATTATTCATTACTCAGTTGAGTGGTGGAATACGCTACACCAAGGCGCAAGCATTACAAAACTAGACACCAAAGCAATAGACCCAAGTATGTTTTGGCCACTTATGGTTAATATTTTAGCCTTTGCTGCTTTTGTAGGAACAGTAACTTTAATTCGTCTTAAAAATGAAATTTTGCAACGCGAAAAGCACCGACCGTGGGTGCGTTTGTTGTTAAATAAGGGGTAATTATGCAGTTTGACTCTTTTTCTGATTTTATTGCAATGGGAGGCTATGGGTTCTATATCTGGCTTTCTTTTGGTACATGCGCTCTTATTTTACTTGGTATTTTAGTGAACTCTTTAAGAGATACTAAACGTATTATGGCTTCAGTTGAGCAACAAATAATACGTGAAGCGCGAATTAAAAAAGCTAAACAGGAACAAGCCTCATGAATCCAAGACGTAAAAAGCGCCTATTGGTAATTATTGCCGTACTGTTTGGTATTGGTGGATCAATTGGTTTAGTGCTTTATGCACTTCAAGAAAATATTAATCTTTTTTATACGCCAAGCGAACTTATTGATGGCAAAGGGCCTAATAAAGAAAAACCATTCATTGGCCAAAAGCTACGTATTGGTGGCATGGTTGTACCAGGCACGGTTGAGCGTAATGAACAGAGCTTACAAGTAAGCTTTAAGCTAATTGATACAGGTCCATTAGTGACCGTGCGTTATCAAGGCATATTGCCAGACTTGTTTCGTGAGGGGCAAGGCATTGTAGCGCAGGGCGTATTAATCGAACCTAATGTTATTGAAGCATTTGAAGTACTTGCAAAGCATGACGAAGAATATATGCCAGCAGAAGTTGCAGAGGCAGTTAAAGGTATTAAGCACGAAAAACCAAAATACAACTTAGATAGTGGTAATTAGCTATGATCCCAGAAATTGGTTATTTTTCTTTAACGCTTGCCATGGTGCTAAGCGTTTTACTGTGTATTTTTCCTCTTTGGGGCGCGCATACCGGTAATCTTCGATTAATGCGTGCAGCTCCCTCTTTAGCAATTGGGCAATTCGCTTTTGTTTTAATCTCTTTTGCAGCACTTATTTACGCCAGTGTAACGGATGATTTTACCGTATCATATGTGGCATATCATTCAAGTAGTACACTGCCTTGGTATTACAAAATCACCTCTACATGGGGCGGCCATGAAGGCGCTATTTTACTGTGGTTAGTAATGCAAGCTGGTTGGACTGCCGTTGTCGCTGCGCGTTCTAAATCATTACCTTGGGTGCTACGTGCTCGCGTATTGGGCGTACTTGGTTTTTTAGGTGTAGGTTTTATGATGTACACCTTACTACTTTCAAGCCCGTTTGAGCGCCTACTCCCTTATTTCCCTGTTGAAGGGCGTGATTTAAATCCGTTACTTCAAGATCCGGGCATGATTATTCACCCGCCATTACTGTACATGGGTTATGTAGGGCTATCAGTTGCTTTCTCTTTTGCTATTGCTGCGTTGTTAACCGGTAAGCTTGATAACACATGGGCTAAGTGGTCACGTCCGTGGACAATGACTGCATGGGGCTTTTTAACTCTAGGAATCACAATTGGTAGCTGGTGGGCATATTCAGAGCTTGGCTGGGGCGGCTGGTGGTTTTGGGATCCAGTCGAAAACGCATCATTAATGCCATGGCTTGTAGCTACAGCATTACTACACTCATTAAGCGTAACCGAAAAACGTGGTGTATTTAAATCGTGGACCGTACTACTTGCTATCGCAGCATTTTCATTAAGCTTGTTAGGCACCTTTATTGTGCGCTCGGGTATTATTGTATCGGTGCATGCTTTTGCAACAGACCCTGATAGAGGCTTATTTATACTCGCCTTTTTAGGCATCGTTGTAGGTGGTGGCTTAGCGTTATATGCACTGCGTGTATCGCAAGTACATAGTGAAGGCCGATACAAGTTTGTATCACGCGAAGTGGCGTTATGGCTCAATAATATATTTTTAGTAGTTGCTACATTAATCGTATTGCTGGGTACGTTATTACCTATGGTTCATAAAGAAATGGGCTTGGGCAGTATTTCTATTGGCGAACCATTTTTTAATAAGATGTTTGCAATAATTTTAGTACCATTTGCTATTTTGATGGGTATAGGACCATTTTTACGCTGGAAGCAAAATAAATGGGCTTTCTTACAAAACAAAATATTAATGGGCGTATTAGCCAGTGTAGTGATTACCTGTGCTTGGTTGTTTTCAAGTTACGATTTAGTAAAACCACTTACGCTACTGGCCACTACGCTTGCGGTTTGGATTGCAATATCAACTGGGATCGACATTTACACTAAAGCCGCAGTGCATGGCACCTTAAAAGAAGGTTTAAAACGCTTAGGTGTAAGTTACTGGGCTATGGTGCTTGGGCATATTGGTATTTCGTTTGTTATTGCAGGTGTAACGCTTACATCGGCGTATTCAGTTGAGCGTGACGTATCGATGAAGCAAGGCGATACAGTTCAGCTTAACGAGTATGAATACCGTTTTGATGGTGTTAAAACTATTCGCGGGCCGAACTACAGTGGTCATGCGGGTGTTGTATCGGTGCTTAAAAACAATGAGCTAGTAACACGCTTACATGCCGAAAAACGTAAGTATGATATTGGTATGCAGTTTATGACCGAGGCGGCCATAGATGCAGGCTTTACACGTGATTTATACTTAGCGTTAGGTGAGCAGTTGAGCCAAGGTGCATGGTCACTTCGCATTTATCATAAACCGTTTGTTCGTTGGATGTGGATTGGTGGTGTGCTTATTTCCCTAGCTGGATTTATGATTTTATTTGATAAACGCTACCGCACATCAGCTAAAACAGCGCGTAGAGCTGCATCGGAGAATGTTTTATGAACCGTAAAATTTTAGCTATTGCGCCGCTTTTAGTATTTGCTTTTGTATGTGTATTTTTATACCAAGGCCTTTTTGCTAATCCTCGTGAAATTCAAACGGGTCGGTTAGGTCAAGAAATGCCAGCATTTAATCTACCTGATTTAATGCAAGATATTAAGCCGTGGACCAACGAGTCTTTAAAAGGCGAAGTTTACTTACTAAATGTATGGGGTACTTGGTGCCCAACATGTTTAGTTGAACTTGGTTATTTAACTAAGTTACGTGAGCAAGGCGTTAAAATTATTGGGCTTTATTACGTACAAGGTTACGATGCTGACTTTGATGGCCCTTTTGATATGCAATCACTTCGCAGTGAAGTGAGCGATATGCTGCAACGTGCGGGTGACCCATATCAATTTAATATCTTAGATTTACATCGTACTTTGTCGTTGGATTTAGGTGTTTCAGGTGCGCCTGAAACATTTTTAGTCGATAAAAACGGCACTATTTTATTGCATCACACGGGCGATATAAACCCGCGAGTATGGCGTGCTAAATTTGCGCCAATTATGCAGGAGCTTAAATAATGAAATGGTTACTACTTACGCTTAGCCTTTTTGTAAGCATCTGTGCGTTTGCAGAGCAAGATCGCTATCAATTTGATAACAACAAACAAGCAATATTGTTTGAAGAGCTAACTAAAGAGCTGCGCTGTCCTAAGTGTCAAAATCAAAACATTGCGGACTCTGACGCTGTGGTTGCTAAAGACTTGCGCGATAAAGTACTCGTATTGGTTAAAGAAGGTAAGAGCAAAGACGAAGTGATTAATTACATGATTGACCGCTTTGGCTATTTTGTTCATTACGACCCACCAGTTACACCAGCGACTTTAGTACTTTGGGTATTACCTGTATTAATTGTCATAGTCGGCTTTGGTTTTATTGTTATTCGCCAGCGAAAAGCATCAGTAAAACAAACGTGGAGCAGTGACGACGAAATGTTGTTAGCTAAGCTAATTGAACAAAATAAACGTCAGGAGCAAAGTTAAATGATTTTAATGTGGGCGTGTTTTGCTTTACTCACACTGGTTGCTCTTGGGTTTGTGATGTTGCCTTTTTTAAAAAAAGAGCGCGTTCAAACAATTACTCATAACGCCAATGCTGAGTTAATTAGCATTTATGAGCAGCGTTTAGTTGATTTACAAACCGATTTAGACAATCAGCGTATTGATACCGTAAATCATGCAGAATCAATTATTGAATTAAAACGCCGTTTATTGAATGAGTTATCACCAGAAAAATCACTAAACAGCAAAGGTAATAATCGTATTTTTGCTTTAACTGGTGGCGCATTTGTTCTTGCTCTAACAGGTGTTTTTTATGGTTTAACGGGTAGTCAGCAGCAAATTTCGGCTTGGCATGATGCAATGGATAATTTAGCTGATTACGGCGAGCGTGCTGTAATGCAAAAAGGTGAGCCGCTTAGCCAAAATGAGCTGCAGGCTTTTGCATTGGCGCTTCGTACTAAGCTTAGCCGCTCTGGTGATGATGAAATTGCTTGGATGCTACTTGGTCGAGTGGCTATGTCGCTTAATGAATTTGATATGGCGCAGCAGTCATTTGATAAAGCACTGCGTATGAACCCTGATAATATGCAGGTACTTATTAGTTACAGCCAAGTTTTATTACTAGAAGGCAGTGAAGCTAATATGACCCGCGCGGCAGGTATGCTCTCAAAAGTACTAAAAGTTGAGCCTACCAATTTAGATGCAATTTCGTTATTAGCACTCATTGCTTATGAACGTAAAGATTGGCCGCAAGCCAAAGCCGCTTTTGAGGTTTTATTAGCGAGTATGCAAGAGAATGACTCACGTTATAGCATGATCTCTGAGCGTATTAGTGATATAGAACAGAAAATGCAAAGTGAAGGCTCTGTTATACCTACTACTATCAGTAACAGCAGCACGATTGCGGTTACCGTAGATATTGCAAAAGAGCTTATAGATAAACAGCCAAAAGACGGTATTTTGTTTATATTTGCAAAAGCAGCAAGTGGTTCGCCAATGCCATTAGCTGCTGTTAAACTCGCTAAATATTCATTTCCAATTACTGTTGAGTTAAGTGATAGTAGTGCAATGGTTGCAGGGCTTAACTTATCTAGTGCAGAAAATATTATTATTTCGGCGCGTATTTCTATAGATGACTCGGTTATGCCAAGTTCTGGTGAGCTAGAAGGTCATTCAGAGTCGTTAAAGCGTGAAAGTGTAAGTGACTACAAACTTCAAATTGATACATTAATACCTTAAGGACGTTAGATGTTAAAACACAGTTTTACTTTTTTATGTTTATTGATACTAGCCGGGTGTGCTCAAGTACCACAAAGCAAAGTAGATGACAGAGATCCGCTGCAAAGTATTAATCGTCCGTTATACGACTTTAATATGGATGTACTGGATGCTTATTTATTGCGCCCAGTTGCTGTAGGTTATGTTGAAGTAACGCCTGTACCGGTAAGAAACGGTATTGTTAATTTTACAGGTAATATTACAGCACCTGTCGATATGATTAATGCGGGTTTGCAAGGTAAACCGGGTAATGCAAGTGTGAGCTTAGCGCGTTTTTTAGTTAACTCTACGGTTGGTATTTTTGGTATTTTTGATGTAGCCAGTTCACTTGGTCTTGAAATTGTAGATGAAGACTTTGGACAAACGTTAGGTGTATGGGGCGTGGGTGATGGTGCTTATTTAATGCTACCTGGCATGGGTCCTACAACAGCACGTAACCTGACCGGTGATGTAGTCGACAACTTTGTATTACCTGAAGTTGCGCTAACGACTCCACAAACTATTCTAGTGTTTGTTTTAAAAGCAGTTGAGGCGCGTGCATCATTAATCCCACAAGAAGGGTTATTAAATGATTCACTTGATCCGTACTTATTTGTAAAAGATATTTACTTCCAGCGTCAGATTTATGAGCTGTACGATGGCAACCCACCAATAAAAGAAGAGCCAGCTGATTTTGATGAAGACTTTTTAGAAAGTTTATAATTGAAAAGCCACTCATAAAAACGCCAGCTAAATGCTGGCGTTTTTATTTGCTGTTTATATATTTAACCTGAACTCTGGATAATAAATCTATCTCGAGCAGTTATTTTCAGCGCTAACTACGTTGAATTTACTTGCAATAGGCTAACTATTGACGCGTAAGTTCGCCTTGTTTTCACTGAAAATCTCTGGCTAGAGAAAAATAAATTTAAATATCATTATGATTTAATATATTAGTAAATATCTTAACCAGAGTTCAGGTAGTTTATTTTTCGTTCACTACTAACTGCATTTGTTCATTAACCCAAGCTAGCGCTTCATGATAAGCATCGGGAACTTTTTCACCTAGATTTAGCTCTTTCGTTAGCTCGTTTGCAGCTGACCAGTTTGCTTGTTCGTAGTATTTAACTAAGTTTAAATATTTTGCTAGCAAGCCTTCATCGTTTAATAGCGCTGCTTTTATATCATTAGAAAGTGGAAGCTTTTTCATTACGCTTTCCATACTCTCATCTAAAATAGCATCCATTAGCGACATCATACCGGTTAAAAATGCCATGCCGGTATCTTTAAACTGCCCATGGGATATAGCGAGCAATTCAGCAAATCGAGCGCGCGTAAGCGATAGCCTAATTAGCTCTACAGGTTTGTCTGCTGATACTTGTGCTGCAAACAGTAGTGACAATAGCTTTTTAATTTCATTGGCGCCAAGCACTATAAGAGCTTGCTTAATGGTACTTATTTCTGCGCGTCTTGCAAATGCGGCAGAATTTGAATACCTAAGTAATTTATAAGATAGGTTTACATCACGTTCAAACACATCAGTGATTTTCTTAAGATCCATATCAACACTTGATGTTTCGTAAAGTAATTCAGCTAATGCCATTTCTGAAGGTGGTAGAGCCTTACTTTGTACCATTTCAGGTTTTGAGAAGAAAAATCCTTGGAAATAATCAAACCCAAGCTCTAAAGCTTGTTGGTAAATTTCATAGGTTTCTACTTTTTCGGCAAGTAACTTAATATGTGAGTGCGGTTTTAAATCGTTTAGAACCGTTTTTATTGTATCTATATCGGATGCTAAAAAGTCTATTTTAATAATATCAATAAATGGGTAAAAATGACGCCATACAGGTTGATGAATATAGTCATCAAGAGCAATAGTGTAACCTTTATCTTTTAAATCTTTAACGATAGCTAATAAACGCTTACCAGGCTGGATAGTTTCAAGTATTTCTACAACTATAGTGTCTTTACCTAGTAGTGTAGGGTAACCCTTTGATAGTGTTTCTAGGGTGAAGTTTATATAGGCAGGTTTATTGTCAGTTAAATCTTCTAAACCAAAATTAAACTGGCTACCCTCTATAAGTCGTGTTGTTGCTTCGTCACCATCTATATCGGGAAATACGTTATCAACGCCATCACGAAATAAAAGCTCATAACCGATAAGTTTTTTATCTCTATCTAAAATCGGTTGACGTGCAGCGTAAAAATACATAAACAGTTCCGTAAGAGTGATGTAATTGGGTATTGTAATAATATATGGCAAAAGATTCAAAATAGCATTACGTATATTTGCATGATTAATAAATTATCATTATAAATTAAGGTGTTTCTTCTATTTAATTCATTATATTTTACCAATTCGCTTTAAAATTATTCAACATGAGTATTTTTGTATCAGCTGGAAGCAACAAGTTGGAGATTTTATTGTTAGGCATGATATAGTCAGCGAGAATGGTTTTTATCCTAATAGTGTCTTTATTATAATATTTTAAGAGTCAATATTCGGATCAAGAGCCTGTTATTAATAATTATGCGGAGGCTAATTTGGAAACAGGAATGATTATTTCACTAGCATTATATTTTGTTGTAATGTTAGGTATCGGACTATATGCATATAAGCAATCTACTGGCGATGTATCAGGTTACATGTTAGGTGGACGAAATCTATCACCAAGTGTTGCTGCACTATCTGCAGGTGCATCTGACATGAGTGGCTGGATTTTAATGGGCCTACCTGGTGCGATGTTTGTTACTGGTTTTAGTAGTACATGGATAGCAATTGGTTTGGTGATTGGTGCTTGGTTAAATTATCTGTTAGTTGCACCTAGATTACGTGTGTACACTGAAAAAGCAAATGACTCTATAACAATCCCAGATTACTTCTCAAATCGCTTCAATGATAAGTCAAACTTATTACGTGTTGTATCAGCTGTTGTGATTATAGTCTTCTTTACTCTTTATACATCATCTGGTGTTGTAGCTGGCGGAAAACTATTTGAAAGCTCATTTGGTTTAAGTTATGAAGTGGGTTTATACATTACAACGGGTGTCGTTGTTTTATACACTTTGTTTGGTGGTTTTTTAGCGGTTAGCTTAACTGATTTCGTGCAAGGTTGTATTATGTTCATCGCACTGATTCTAGTGCCTACTGTTGCATACTCTTTACTTGAACAACCTCTAGAATCTACTTTACATAGTGTAAATCCAGATATGCTTAACTGGATTGGAGCAGGCTCTGCATTGGGTATTATTTCTGCAATGGCATGGGGTTTAGGTTATTTTGGTCAACCACATATCATCGTTCGTTTTATGTCGGTACGTAGTGTTAAGGATATGCCTAAAGCTCGCCGTATTGGTATGACATGGATGATTGTTGCTGCCCTTGGTGCTGTTGGTACTGGTATATTTGGTGCTGCTTATACTTATGAAAATAATATTGTGGTTGAAGATCCTGAAACGATTTTCCTAATTCTTTCTGAGTTATTGTTCCACCCACTTATTGCTGGCTTTTTACTAGCTGCAATTTTGGCTGCTATCATGAGTACTATCTCATCGCAATTGCTAGTAAGCTCAAGTTCATTGACTGAAGATTTATATAAAACATTTTTACGTAAAGATGCTAGCGACTTTGAATTAGTTACTGTTGGTCGAATTAGCGTTGCCGTAGTGGCTATGTTTGCTATTTACTTAGCTTACGACAGAGATAGCTCTATTTTAGACCTAGTAAGTAATGCATGGGCAGGCTTTGGTGCTGCTTTCGGTCCATTGGTACTGTTCAGCCTTTACTGGAAACGTATGAATTTTGCCGGTGCGTTATCGGGTATGTTAGTAGGCGCGTTTACAGTGCTTGTTTGGGTTTATGGTCCGTTTACTATTAATGGTGAAAGCTTAAGTAGCTTTATGTACGAAATAGTACCTGGCTTTATTTTATCTAGTATCGCAATTGTTGTTGTTAGCTTAGCTACAAAAGAGCCAGAGCAAAACATTACCGCTTTATTTGATGAAGTAGAAAAAGAGCTTTAAATAGCAATTACTACTCATTTTTGAATGAGTAGTAATTAATACCAATCCGCAATAATACTTAATCATTTTGCGGGGCTAATGTGTCGCTACTGGCGTTAAAAAATTATCATTTAGAACAACTAAATATCGAATTTTTTGCCTAGCTATCAACACGTTTTTTTACCCTCAAAATAGATCACTTAATTAAGTGAATTGGTATAATAAAAAAGGGAGCAACTTAGTTGCTCCCTTTTTTATTTAGTTTGTCCCGTCCGAGGAAAGGGCAATCTACGAATTAACTTGCTTTTTTATCGTTGCTATCTTCAATTGATGCAACATTATCTGACTTTTTACTTTTTGCTGGCGCTTTGGTAACAACTGGATCTTTGCCGCCCTTTAATATGGTCATAAAGTCATCTTTGCTTTTCGCTATTTCTAAAGCAAGTGATTCAATTTGTTGCTCACTAAGCGGTACGTCTACCTTTTCTAGCATTAGCTCAAGTGATTCTGCTATATCGAGCATCTTGTCATAAGCATCAGCTTCTTTTTTGGTAGTAAACGTCATACGCTCGACTCCGTTTCGTTCTACAACATATTTAACAACAACAGCCATGATTTCTCCTGCAAAATTGCTTGGCACCGTGGTTTGTAAAAACCATTAGATTACTGTTTTTATGTACAGTAATGGTTTGGGCGTAAATTTGCAAGCGCGAAGTATTAATTTTTAGGTGTCTTAAATTTGACAAAAAACGGTAACTTTACTTTAGTTAAGCAATCACTTGTTGTACCAGCTGCATTTTCAGGATTTCGGATCATAGTGATAATGCGCTTAGGTACACTTTAAGTGATGAACTTTACAGTTCCTTATTTATTGATTTCCTGAGCAATACTCAAAATTAAGAAAAGAAGAATAAGGGCAAGTTTAATGAAAACGTTAAAAAATTTACTCATCATAAGCTTATTATGCTTACTACCTGCAACTACCGTATATGCACAACTATCGGAAGTAACCAAGCAAATGCCTCAAGTTGAGACAATTAGTATAAATAATGCTGATGCAGATATGCTTGCTAAGCTACCGGGTATAGGTAAGAAAAAAGCGCAGGCAATTGTGGATTATCGTGAAGAAAACGGTGAATTTAAAAGCGTCAGTGATTTATCGCAAGTTAAAGGAATTGGTAAAAAACTATTAGCTAAATTAGAGGGGAAAATTTCACTTTAAAGCTATTAAGTAATAATCAGGGCGCTATGCGCCCTGATTAAATTGTTTTAATGCATCGCTTAAGTGCTTTTTAGCAAAGTTAATTTCAATAGGTGTTGTTAATAGCGGATAGCAAAGCCCACCAAGTATCAAAAACGGGATTAATATCCAACCTTTAAATACCGTGAATATTAAAAATAGTGGACTTAGTAATATTAATTTAATAATACGTAGTAACACTTTATCAGTTGGCGATAACATACTTAACGAAAGTGCTATTACGTCCTGGCGCTTGCGCACTTTTAAGTGTTTAAGATCATCTAATTGGCTTGAAAAAAAGGTAAACATATTAAATCGATTTTTTTGTTATTAAGCGGCTAATCACTAAAGCAAACAAAGTGATTGAGAATAGCGCAAATATAATTTCCATCCAAGCAGGCATGCTCAAACCAATAAACTGCCAATCTATATTTCCACAATCCCCGGTCGCCTGAAAAAAGCTAGGTATCCATTCGTGTAACGGCATAAACGATGGGAAGTTTGGTTCAAACTCACAGCTAAATGCAAAAGGGTCTGTGGTGGTTTGCATATCAATATGCTCGCGAGCTATAAGGTATCCCCAAACACTCGATACACCCCAAATTACATACGCTAATATACGAACTGCTTTGCTCTGTGGTTTAGTCGAACCTACAATGCCTGCACCTAATAAACCCAGTACAGCGGTACGTTGATATATGCACATTATGCAAGGCGCCAATCCCATTTGGTATTGAAAGAAAAGGGCGGTCACTTCAAGTAAAAAAACGATAGCTGTAAATAAAAGCCACGGGGTACGTTGGGTGGGTAATTGCGCAAGCCAGTTCATAAAAATTCCGCGTTTAAATAAGATGTTAGATTATGACCTAGGATAATGTATGCGGCAACAAAAAGGAAAAAAAAGCTACCGAAGTCGCTTTTTATAAGATGAAATTATTGACTACTCAATACAGCCTCAGCAGAGGTTACATGGCGCTCTACTTAGTTCCCATTGATACATAAGCTAAGTTATATCGCTTACTTATACAACATTGGTGCATTGCCTAATCACTTCTTTAAAGTTGCTGTTAGAACGCTCTGTTGCATAGGTGTTCCTTTTTAATGTACTTATGTGTATTAAGTTGATTCAGCTAAGTATGGTGTAAATAAAAATACCAATAATTACAATGTACCTACAATGAATATTGCTCTGTATATTTATACATTGTAGCGATATTAGAAAAACCTAAATTTTATTATTTATTAATCTTTAATTTCTACTCATTTGCTTATTAATATATCTGACTTTACTTGTTAGTTATGCTTCGTCTGGTACAATCAGTCAGTTATTCGTGTAAAACGATGAGTGTTGATTAATTCGAGTGGGAACTGGATGAGAATTTTTAAAGCGAAAAGCCCAGCAGGATTTGCTGAAGAATATATAGTTGAATCTATTTGGAACGGCGATTTCCCTCCAGGTTCAATTCTACCTGCCGAGCGAGAACTTTCAGAGTTAATTGGTGTAACAAGAACGACCTTGAGAGAAGTATTACAGCGTTTAGCACGTGATGGTTGGTTAACAATTCAGCATGGTAAACCAACAAAAGTAAATAACTTTTGGGAGACGTCTGGCTTAAATATTCTTGAAACACTAGCGCGCTTAGATGAAGACAAGATGCCAGAGCTGACAGATCAGCTTTTATCTGCACGTACTAATATCAGTGCTATTTATACACGTGCTGCAATTAAGTTAAATCCTGAACGTGTAATTGAAATTTTATCACAAAGTCATGAGCTAGAAGACACTGCGCAGGCATTTGCTGACTACGATTATAAAGTTCATCACGAATTAGCCGTTGCGGGTAATAACCGTATTTATGTATTAATACTCAACGGTTTTAGAGGCTTTTATTCAAAGATTGGTTGTCATTACTTCTCTGATGCCGGAACTCGTGAACTTGCTCGTCAGTTTTATAAAGATTTAACAATCTTGGCAGAAAATAAAGAGCACGATGGTGCTATTTCGATGATGCGTAAATACGGTCATCAAACAGGTGAGATTTGGCAAAAAATTCGAGGCGATATGCCCTCAGATATAATGGATTAAATTTAAACGAGAAACCTGCATTTGCAGGTTTTTTTGTAGCTGTAAAAATTAATACCGCATTATATGAATTTTTAAACAATTTAATGTATTAAGCTTTCTTCAGTAACGTCAAAAGTTCTATCTAATTACAACGCAATTTACACTTCAAAATAGACCTATTATTCAAGCAGATTAGTGCAAGTTGTAAGTGTTCGTTATTTTCGATTGCTCACATCGTTAAATGCGATTGTTCTTTTGTAGTGAATAACTTTAGAATGCCAATTAATTATATGTGTTCGCTATTGGTTTTTAATTTTTAGCGCCCATATAAGTACCAGCATTGCGAAAGCAATTGAAAACAAACTCAAAATATTTGGAGAATAAAATGGGTGTATTAGTAGGCCGCCAGGCACCAGACTTTACCGCTGCAGCTGTTCTTGGTAACGGTGAAATTGTAGATAGCTATAACCTTCATGAAACAATTAAAGGTAAAAAAGCAGTTATCTTCTTTTACCCACTAGATTTCACGTTTGTATGTCCTTCTGAACTTATTGCATTTGATAAGCGTTTTGAAGAGTTTCAAAAGCGTGGCGTAGAAGTAATTGGTGTTTCTATCGATTCACAATTCTCACATAACGCATGGCGTAACACTGCTGTTGCAGACGGCGGTATTGGTAAAGTTCAATACGCACTAGTTGCAGATGTTAAACACGAAATTTGTAAAGCGTATGACGTTGAGCATCCAGAAGCAGGTGTTGCATTTCGTGGTTCATTCTTAATCGACGAAGAAGGCAATGTACGTCACCAAGTAGTGAACGATTTACCACTAGGTCGTAACATCGACGAAATGCTTCGCATGGTTGACGCGCTAGCGTTCCACACTGAACACGGTGAAGTATGTCCTGCTGGTTGGACTGAAGGTAAAAAAGGTATGGACGCAAGCCCTGAAGGCGTTGCTAAGTTCTTATCTGAAAACGAAGGCGAGCTATAATTTAGCCCTTAGTTTTAAATAAAAAAACCGCCAATTGGCGGTTTTTTTGTGTCTTTTATTTAGAAAGAAAAGCTTACTTTAGTGTACAAGTAGCGGCCACGAGGATTATGCACAGCTGATGCATAACCGTATAAATCGCCATCGCCATCACCAATTGCAAATGGTGGCTCTTCATCAAATAAGTTATTAACACCTAAAGATATTTTAGCTGATTCAGTAATACGGTACGACGTTTGTAAATCAACAAGCGTTTGCGAGTCAATCATACGTGAAGTATTGCTATCAAAGTCTAAATTGCCATCAAAGTCGATATCAGGCGTATCTTCAAATTCGCCTACATAACTGATATTTACATTGGTGTTAAACTCACCAATTTCCCAGTTGGTTGAGAAAATAAAGCGATGCTCTGGGTAGCCATATTCACCCGTGTAATCACGACCATCTTTTTCAAACTTATCTTGATATGCCCACTCTAAATTAAATTTAAGTAAACCTAAGTCATCAAGAGAGTGGTTATAGTTTGCTGAAACATCAACACCAGACACTTCTTGCGATGATAAATTTTTAAATGTGCTGTGTATTTTTTGTATTGTGCCTAAGCTTGCTCCGCCTGTAGGAGCTAAACGAACACATACGGTACTATTTTGGTTACCACATTCTGCAGCATAAATAGGACCAAATTCTTCTTCATCGATTTTATTATCTTGAGTAATGCTCCATACATCAACACTTAAACCAAACTCAGCTGTTGGTGCCCAGATAACGCCCACGTTCCATGATTCTGACTCTTCTGCTTGTAAATCAGGGTTACCAGAGAACTCAATGTTGTAATCAAGTGCTTGGCAATCTAATCCTGTTTGTTCACAGCGCTGTGTATCAACAAAAAATTGGCTTTTTTGTGATGGACCTAAGCCTATTTGCGCTAACGAAGGCGCTCTAAAGCCTTGCGCCCAAGAACCACGAACCGTTACTTCATCAGTCGGTGCCCAGCGCAGAGCTATTTTTGGATTTGTTGTAGTACCAAAGTCGCTATAATCATCGTAACGACCGGCTAATTGTAGTTCGAGGTTTTCAGCAAGTGGGATTGAGAACTCAACATATGCAGCGTATTGTTCACGATCAGCAGAAGCTGATACTGATTCAGTACCAAATATTAAGCCACGTTGAAATTGATCATCAGGGATATCATTTACATCTTCTTCACGGTACTCAATACCGGCGGCCATCATTACAGCTTCGCCACCAAAACTAAACGCTTCACCTGTAATGTTAGCGTCAAAAGAGGTCATATGAGACTCACCGCGACGCACTAAGCTAGTTGTGATTCTGTCAATTACAGCTGGGTCGTTATATGTGCCACCGAATGGATTATAGTTACCGGCATCAATTTCTTGTTGTAAGAAATCGGTGCGTACCCAGCCTTGTGTACGATCGCCTGTTTGTAGTGATTTACTGCGACCTTTTTGTACCGCTGTCTCCCAGCTCCAATCGTTTATTTCGCCTTTTAACCCTGCAACAAAGCGTAAGGTGTCTGACTCAATGTCCCATTGGCGAGCGCCTGCATCTACTGTACGGTAACGACCAATTTGAATGTCTTCACCAAATGGATTGTTTGGGTGATTAGCGGGTACCGTAAGGCCTGCATCTTCATCAAGTGGTGTTGGTGCACCTGCAGCGACAGAGCTGTTATGCTGAACAGCCATTTCTAAAAAGCCAGTAATGCCGTTATCAAAGCGGTATTCAAATTGTGAAATAGCGCCTACACGCTCAGATGCTGGGGCAACATATCCATATGGGCCGTAATCAAATAAACAGCTACCACTTGAAGTTGCATTTTCAGCAGGACAGGCAGGGTCGATTGTTTTAACGCCATCCACATAAAAGTAGCCTGGGAAACCACGAGATGAACGGAAATCTTCACCACCATAAGGTGCTTGGTTTGCAGTGCCAAGGCTGCCCATTTCATCAGAAGAAAGAGATGTGTTTTTAAAGTAATCGATAATAACAGATGCACTACTTTTTTCGCTTGTTGTACCCCAAACTAGGCTTGCTGTTGTTTCTTCATAATTTGGACCATCCGTACCGCCATAGCCTAGGTTAATCTCAACACCATCAATATCTTTCTTTAAGATAACGTTAACTACACCCGCTACTGCATCTGAGCCATAGATAGCTGAAGCGCCATCTTTTAGTATGTCGATACGCTCAATAGCAGAAACAGGAATACTGTTAATATCTACAAATGAGTTGGTGATACCTTCAGCAAAGGCACTAATTGATACACGGCGACCATTAATTAATACCAGTGTTGCATCGGCTCCTAAGCCACGTAAGCTTACTGCAGCTGAACCGTTAGCGGTTGAATCTTGGTTGTTACCACGAGTAGAGAAAGTACCGCTACCTGCTACAGGCATTCTTTCTAGAAGTTGCTGTAAATTATCGTAACCCATGTTTTCGATTTCAGCTCTACCGATTGATTGTACCGGAGAAGGCCCTTCAATATCAGTTCGCTTAATACGAGAACCAGTAACCTGAATTCGCTCTACTTTTTTAGCTTCTTCTGCTGCGTAGGCTGTTGTTGTAAAACCTGCTGATAATGCGAGTGTTGCGCCCACAATAATGCTTGGTGTAAATGCAGTTGATTGCTTCATCCTTAAGTCCTTGTTGATATATTATAAAATTATTTGCTTAACAAGCGCGGGTATTAATATCATGTAACTTAAGTGTTAGCAATTAGCTTAATTTTTGATTTAAGTATTAGTTTCAATGCTTTTTTGTGGGTTTTATGACCTTATTTATACTTTGTTTTCTAGGTGAAACTAAGCGTGAATAGGACATAGGGTTAATAATTGTCATATAGCTACATGAAGCCATGTGTGGAATAGCTAATTTATAGAAATAATTTGTAATAATTTATTTCTATAAATTAAAACTTATGTTTGTTTTTATACTTTTAATTTATTCAATTATGTAATACCAATTCGCAGTAATACTTAATCAATTTGAGGGGTTAAAGTTGATGCTAAAGGCATTGAAATTTTCTGATTTACGACTGCTAGATACAGGAGGTGGGGTAATGCAGGAGTAATTGCTGATAATGGCTAAGTAATACCAACCTGCATAAATCTTTGATCAATTTAACGAATTAAATTGCACTATAACGTCGTTAAAAATTTTTTATTTAGAACAACTAGATATAAAAATTTTTGCCTAGTTCTAGCGTAATTTTCTTAACGTTAAATAGACCCCATATATAAGCAGATTGGTATAACAAGTTTTGTCTTGTTATCGATACGATTTTCTTATTTCAAAGTAGATTATTTAATTAAGAGAATTGGTATTATTTGAGCTTTTATATAGGTGAAATTAAAAACGCCTAATAAATTAGGCGTTTTTAATTATGCTTTATGCTTCATTAAGCGTTCTTTTTCACGCGACCAGTCTTTATCTTTACCGTCTTCGCGTTTGTCGTGTAATTTCTTACCTTTTGCCAAATGAAACTCAAGTTTTACCCAGCATTTTTTCCAGTACATCGCTGTAGCTATTAAAGAATAGCCATCGCGCTCTGTTGCACCGAATAAACGGTCAAGTTCGCGTCTGCTTAATAGCAATTTACGATAACGTAGCGGGTCGCAAATTACATGGGTCGATGCACTTATAAGTGGCTGAATTTGACTGCCAAGTAAAAATGCTTCGCCATTTTTAAGATGAATATAAGTTTCTGTGATATTTACTTTACCAGCTCGGATACTTTTAACTTCCCAGCCTTGTAGTTCAACACCCGCTTCAAACTTATCGTGTAAAAAATACTCATGTCGCGCTTTTTTGTTTAGCGCGATGGTATTACTTGTCGATTTTGATGAATTTTTCTTAGCCATAGTGCCCTATAATATACGTAATGTGAGATGTTTTACATCGATTTTTTTAATAATGCTTTTAAAAATTTAGCTTTAATTTAAGCAGCATGAAAATTTGGGGAAACGCGCAAAGCTTGCTAAAATTCGCCCACACAGTTGGGAGTGAGTATGCCACAAATAGAAAAAAGTGCGCTGGTTATGTACAGCACTAAAGAGATGTTTGATCTAGTTAATGATGTAGAAGCTTATTCACAGTTTTTACCAAATTGCTCAGACTCAAAAATTGTTTCACAGCACGATAATAACATGACCGCGAGTTTAGAAATATCTAAGGCGGGTATAAAAAAGTGGTTTACCACCGAAAACACCTTTGTTGATGAGCAAACCGTGTTACTGCGCCTTGTTGATGGTCCGTTTAAGACCTTAAAAGGGCGCTGGCATTTTCAAGAGCTTGACGCCAAAGCATGTAAGGTTCATTTGCACCTAGAGTTTGAATTTTCAAGTAAGTTAATAGAGCTTGCCTTTGGAAAGATTTTTAACGATGTAGCAAAAAATATGGTGAGTGCATTTACTCAACGTGCAAAACAGGTTTATGGAGCGCGAGTATGATTAATGTTGAAGTGGTCTTTGCATTACCGACCACGGCCACGTGTTTATCAATTGAAGTGCCACAAGGGACTACAGTCGAGCAAGCTGTTATTCAGTCAGGTATTATAGAAAAGTGCCCAGAAATAGATGCCACATCGCTAACGTTAGGTGTGTGGAATCGAACTGTAAAAGCTAACTATGAATTAAAAGACGGTGACCGTATAGAAATATACCGTCCACTAATTGCAGATCCTAAAGATGCCCGCAGAAAACGTGCAGAAAAAGCAAAAGAAGAGGGGCGTGCAAATAAAATAACGGGTGGTCGCCCACTCGAGAAGTAATACCAATCGGCATAAACTTCGAACAATTTAACAGATTAAATCACACGCTAACGTCTTTTAAAATGGTAAAAGCTTTTTAAGTAAACCAATAAAAAAGGTGAGCCATGCTCACCTTTTTTACTACCTGAGACGTTTATTGCTCTAGCGGTGTAGTAAAGTTTTCAGGTTGGTCATAATCACCTGAGATTGAAACTAACTTTTCATTTTCAAAGTTAATTACTAACTCTTTATTTTGTTCGTTTTTACGGCCTTTATTAAAGCTGTAAATATAGCGCCAAGTATTGTTATCAAAGGCGTCCTCGGCAATAGGTCTACCTAATACATAAACAACTTGCTCTCGGGTCATATTTACACGAAGTTTTTCAACATCCGATTGCTCTAAAAAGTTACCTTGTGGAATGTTAATTCGGTATACCCAGCTAGAGCAACCTGCTGCTGAGCTAAGTGTTAAAGCGACGATAAGCCAAAGAGAAAAAGTTTTTAACGACTGCATTGTTAGTTGTGATCCTTATTTTTTATAATCTGCATGATACCGATTAGTCACTGAAGGTAAAACCCTTTTAAGCAATTGTTTTATGTTAAGGGCGTTAAGGTAATGTTTTGACCACTGATAATGAAAAAAGTTTACAGCATATTGAAACGAATATTTTAAAAACTGAGTCTACTTGGTTTTTATATATAGTTGAAACACGATTTGGTCATTGGTACACAGGGATCACGACTAATGTTGAAAAACGCTTTGCAACTCATCAAGCTGGTAAAGGGGCTAAAAACCTTAGAGGAAAAGGGCCTCTTTTACTTATCCATCAACAACAAGTAGGTAATAAAAGTGAAGCAAGTAAGCTTGAGTATCAATTAAAAAAGCTCCCTAGAGCTAAAAAGGAAGCGTACGTTTTAGCATTTAATACTGGCGATAGCAAAAGTACTTAGTTTGTGTAAATTAAGCATATTCGTTATGAGCAAAAACTATCTTCGAATATAGCTTATGCTCATAGCTGGCGTGTAATATCAGAGCTGCTTAGCGATGCTGTTCAAAGGTAGCTACAAGCGCATCAAGTGTTTGTGCACTGTTGGCTAAGTCGCGAATCGCTTGCTCTGTATTGATTTGTTCGCTCATTGCTTTATCACTAATTTCGCTAATTTGCTCAATATTACGACTTACATCGGCAACCACATTACTTTGCTGCTCAGTTGCAGTCGCTATAAGCGTAGCCATATCGTTTATTTGATTTGCTGTTTCGGTTATCGTATCAAGTAATTCAACAGAGCTTTGCATTGCACCAACGCTTTGCTGAGCTTTATCTTTCGATTGGCTAATATCATTAACTACATCATCAGATATTTTTGTAAGCTCTTCAATCATAGATTGAATTTCGGTGGTTGATTGCGATGTACGGTTTGCCAGTGCACGTACTTCATCAGCAACAACAGCAAAGCCGCGTCCGTGTTCACCTGCGCGAGCAGATTCAATTGCAGCATTTAAAGCAAGTAGATTAGTTTGATCCGATATGCCTCTAATTGAGTCAACAATACTTGCAATATCAACCGTTTTTTTAGAAAGCAAAGTAACTTGCTCTGTTATGCCATCAATATCGCTGGCAAGGGCTGATATAGTTGCTTGGCTTTGGAGTACTTGTTTATGGCTTTGAATAGTATTTTCGCGGCTGTTATCGGTTAACTTAGCTGTATTTGCTGCGCTTTGCGCTATTTCTTGTACTGTAGCGCCCATTTCGTTGATTGCTGCTGCGACAGATATTGTTTGTTCTTTTTGGTTGTCTATTGCTTGGGAGTTCCGTTTTGCTTGTTCAAATACATGATCAGAGCTTTTTCTAATATCGTGACTTTCGCTCGCAACTTGAGTAATCGCTGTTTCTATTTTATTTATAAACTGGTTAAAGCCGTTACTTAGATTGTTAAGCTCTGGTTGGCTCGATTCTGGTAAGCGGTATGCTAAATTTGCATCGCCAGAGCCTAAGCGTGAAAATAACTCAGCCATTTTAGAAAGTGGAGATGAAAGTGAGCGAGCAAGCAAATAACTGATTAAACTCGCAACCAATGCTGTAATTACCGTAAAAGTAAATATTTGCCATTGCAGGGTGTTTACGCTTGCGAAAACTTCACTTTTTGGCACTTGGGCTACAACATATAAATCGGTGTTTTTAATAGGCATAGCAGCTACAAGTGTCGGTTCGCCATTTAAATTAATTTCTTCTAGTGCAAAGCCATTACTATTAAATAGTTGGCTGTGAATATTTGCAGTATATAAATCATCAATGTTTGCTTTAGCTACTTTACTTGCATCTTTATGAAGCTGAATCAATCCACTTTTATCTGCAATGAATACAAAGCCTGTTTGCTCAATTTTAAATTGCTGTAATAGCTTTTGCATATCAGTGATGCTTTTTGCAAGACCTGCTAAACCAGTCCCATTAGCTTGCTGATGATTTACAAACATTTTCACATCATTGGCTGACTCTTGATAAATACTGATAGAGTAAGGTTGTTTTGATTGCTTAAAAGCAAAGAACCAGCCATCGGATGCATCGTTTTTTAACACACGCAAAAACCCATTCTGGTTCCAGTACTGTGCAGTGTCTCTATTTGCCCAAGATGCTGTGGCTAAATCGTATTGCTGGGCAACGCGATTTAATTCTTTTAATAGTAATGTATCGTCTTGGTTGTTTGATTGAGCCCATTGTAAAATAAATTCGTTTGATGATAGTTGCTGAGCAGCACCGAGTAACTCGTTGATTTCACCGCCTATGTGATTACTGATTGTTTGCAGTTTACTAGGGAGCTCTGACTCAATCATACGTCGCTCAATAATATCCTCTGAGCTGTGTAGGGAAGTCAAACCAATCAGTGCGGCTACGCATATAGCAATAACACTGCCTAAAGCTGTGATTTTTTGAGTGATCGAAAGATTTTGTATCGTCATGATATTAATTAATTTTACAACTAAATAGAAAAACATATTAGCACATTATTTATTTGGAACTAAATATTGGCTAAGCAGAATAGGCAAAGATATACCAGATTGATTAAAGTTTTATTAACAGGCATAAAAAAGCCCACATGCAAAAAGCATACGGGCTTGGTTTCTAACAAGCGAAACATTTATTGTTTAGGGTTAAACAATCTTTTTCATTGCTGACATGTAGCCACGTAATTTAGCACCTACTTTTTCAACTGGGTGTTCGCGCAATGCAGCGTTAATTTGAATTAATGTTTGGTTATCAACTTGGTTACTGTGCTCGCCAAGGCCTTTACCGATAATGTCTGTATCAACGTTTTTCATAAAATCAGCAAGTAATGGTAAACATGCATGGTTATATAAATAACAGCCGTATTCTGCAGTATCAGAGATAGTACGGTTCATTTCAAAAAGCTTTTTACGCGCAATAGTATTGGCGATTAATGGCGTTTCGTGTAATGACTCGTAGTAGGCCGACTCTTCAATAATGCCGGCTGCTGTCATGGTTTCAAATGCAAGTTCAACACCTGCTTTAACCATTGCTACCATTAAAATACCGTTATCAAAAAATTCTTGTTCAGAGATTTCTACATCGCCAGCAGGGGTCTTTTCAAAGTTAGTTTCTGCTGTTTCTGCGCGCCATTTAAGTAAGTTTACGTCATCGTTATTCCAGTCTTCCATCATAGTGCGTGAGAAAGTGCCGTCGATGATGTCATCTTGATGCTTATTATAAAGCGGGCGCATAATTAGTTTTAGCTCTTCACTTAGTTCAAACGCTTTTACTTTTGCTGGGTTTGAAAGGCGGTCAAGCATGTTAGTAACGCCGCCGTACTTAAGTGCTTCGGTAATTACTTCCCAGCCGTATTGAATTAGTTTTGATGCATAACCCGCATCAACGCCTTTTTCTACCATTTTATCAAAACATAAAATAGAGCCAGTTTGTAACATGCCACATAAAATGGTTTGCTCGCCCATTAGGTCAGACTTAACCTCAGCAATAAATGATGATTTAAGTACACCTGCGCGATGTCCGCCAGTACCCGCTGCATACGCTTTAGCTTGTGCTAAACCAAGGCCTTGAGGGTCATTTTCTGGGTGAACTGCGATCAGAGTTGGCACACCAAAACCGCGTTTGTATTCTTCACGTACTTCAGAACCAGGACACTTAGGTGCAACCATGATTACAGTAATGTCTTCACGTACTTGCATGCCTTCTTCAACGATATTAAAACCATGAGAGTAAGCAAGTGTAGAGTCTTTTTTCATAAGTGGCATAATTGCACTTACTACAGCGGTATGTTGTTTATCTGGTGTTAAGTTAAGTACTACGTCAGCGGTAGGAATTAATTCTTCATAAGTACCAACAGTAAAGCCGTTTTCAGACGCATTTAAAAATGATTGGCGACGCTCAGAAATAGCTGAAGCACGTAATGTGTAAGAAACATCTAAACCAGAGTCACGTAAGTTTAAGCCTTGGTTTAAACCTTGTGCGCCACAGCCTACAATAACTAGTTTTTTACCTTTAAGTGCGTCAACGCCATCGGCAAATTCGCCTGCGTCCATAAATTCACATTGCGCTAATTGCGCTAATTGCTCGCGTAAAGGTAAGGTATTGAAATAATTCGCCATTGTTAGTGTCCTATAAAGTCATGTTTGTTAGATGCGCAAGGTTTATTGCGCTTACAAACACCATATGTAAAATCGTTGCTTGCGTAAAATGATATATTTGAATTAAAGTGTTTCATAATATGAAATACTGGGTTTGGCATGGATCATAAACATTTAAACTACTTTTTAGCACTGGCTAAAACACTTCATTTTGGACGCGCAAGCGAGCTTTGTCATATAAGCGCACCCACTTTGAGCCGCAATATAAAACACTTGGAAGAAGAGGTAGGTGTTGCATTATTTGTACGCGATAACCGCAGTGTTAAATTAACGCGTGAGGGTGAGTCGTTTATTGATTACGCCACAGCAACGCTTGCTAATTGGCAGCGTTTTAAAACGAATGTGAAAGACCCACAACAACATATTTACGGCAAAGTAAGTATTTATTGCTCGGTTACTGCATCTTATAGTTTTTTACATCAAATATTAGAGCAACTTCGTGCGCAGCATCAGTATATAGAAATAACATTAAATACAGGCGACCCTGCACTTGCTATAAACCGTGTGTTAGATGGGCATGAATTAATGGCTATTGCAGCTAAGCCAAATAAGTTACCGGCGCAAATTGCTTTTGTAGATATAGGGCATTCTCCACTTTTATTAATTGGACCAAAAATTCAATGTCCGATCACAGAAAAATTAACACACAATAGTGATGGCATTAATTGGTCTGATTTAGAATTTATTGTGCCAGAACAAGGTTTTTCTCGCCAAAGGTTAGAACACTGGTGGCGCAAAAATAATATTCACGGGAAAATTTACGCACAAGTTGCTGGGCACGAAGCAATGGTATCTATGGTGAGCTTAGGATTAGGTGTCGCAATGGTCCCTAAAATAGTGCTAGATAACAGCCCGCTGCAAGATAAAGTACAAATACTAACACCAAAAATGCAAGCGCCTGATGGGTTTGATATTGGTTTGGCAGTATTAAGGAAAGAGTTAAATGACCCTGCAATCAGTGCTTTGTGGAATATTGCGCAAACTTTAGATGCAAAAGCGATTTAATGCGCGCAGAGAATAAGCAAGTTAGTTAAATAGTATGAATATAGGTTGCGTATAAGTTTACTATTACTTAACATTGAGCGCTAATAATAAAAACAATGACGCTTGAGAGTTTATTTATGAACCACGCCGTATCACTTGCTCATTCTGCTCAATGCCTAAAAAAGGCGATTCCTTTGATGGTAAAATACCGAATGCCGGTTACACCCATCAACTATGCAATTTGGTACTGTTATATTCAAGGAAACAAACCTTCATTAAATGCTGAGTTAGACCATGTTATTGCTCTGCAACAAACATGTTCACAAGACAAAGCAAAAGAAATTTTTGATAAATATTTAACGCAAGACGATCTCGTTTTTTTTCAAGAAATGACTGAAAAATTTCATACAACTATGGAGCAAGTTCAGCAAGATATAAGCACAACGCTTGATCACTCTAAAAGCTTTACGACGAGTTTAGTCGACTCACAAAATGAATTAAATATGCTTGTTGATGTAAACTCTTACAATGAGATACTAGGTTGTGTTGAGCGTTTAACCGACGATTCTATTGCAATGCAAGATTATGCTCGGGAGTTTCAGACTAAATTAGCCGTTGCCTACAATGAAATAAAAGATTTAAAAGAAGCACTCAATATTTCAAAGGAAGCAGCCGATACCGACACGCTTACGGGTTTTTATAATCGAGGTAAGTTTGATTCTGATATTGTAAACTTTTGCCTCGAATACTCAGAGCAAGCGCAAGAAGACTCTCTTGCCGTACTCATTATGTTTGATATTGATCATTTTAAGCGCTTTAACGATGATTTTGGCCATCAAAAGGGTGATGAAGTCCTTAGGCTAGTTGCTAAAAAAGTGAGAGAAAATACAACTGAAGCTGCAAATGTGTATAGATATGGTAGCGAGGAGTTTTGCATAACAGCCTACTTTGACACTATTAACGATATAATAGCATTTGCAGATTGTATTCGTTTAGCAATAGCAAAATTGGCGATTCGTAAAAAGCATGATGTAACTGCAAAACGTGCTATTTCAGCAAGTTTTGGCTTAGCAATTTTACGGCCATTTACAAATAGTTCTGTTTTAGTTGAGCGTGCAGATAGAGCCTTATACATTGCCAAAACACATGGACGAAATCGTATAGAAATAGCCCCTGATATTTAATAAGTGCCAGAGGTTTCTGATTTATTTGGGTTAAAGCCGCTCAATTTAGGGCGATTTAATCCAACTTCAGTTTTGGTAAACAAGCAGGTAAAACCCAATAGAGCTTTAGCGAGTTAGCTCTTAGTAATTTTTTATTTGAATAATTGCATTTGCTACGTAGTGCCTCATTTTCAAAGGATCTTAAAGTACTATTAGTCAAAAATTACACAAGCAACTCAAAATATAGTCCTTAGACACAACTACCTTGAAAGATAAATAGTCCGAAAAGCATAAAGTTAACATTTTTGTATACAAATTGTGAATAATTGTAACCAGCTAGAGCTAGTTTAAAAAGACCTTGCTAGTATGGGGAACTCACTTATTTTGATACTTTGATTTACGCTGATGCGGTATGCCTTCTCATTATTAACAGCTCTATGTTTTAGCACTTTGTTTGTTTGCCTTTCGGTGCAAGCAACACAGGCAAGCAAGCATGCTGATGATTATACAGAGCAAGATATAACAACCGATCGTCTGCATTTGAGTTTAAGCGTGGGGGCTGGAGTTATAACCAACCCTTTGCATGGTGGAGATAATATTCCGCTCGTGCTTATTCCTCAAGTTGCGTTTTATGCAGAGCAATGGTTTTTTGATAATGGCCGTCTTGGTTATTCATTTTTGCAAACCCCTAAGCATCACTTTAATCTAGTTGGTGAACTCAACTCTGAGTCTCGCTTTTTTATAGACTGGCACCCTAAAAATGTATTTACACTACAAAGTAGTGCCCTCAACAATCAGTTCGTAATGCAAGATGAAGCCTCGTCCTCTCGCTATGTTAATATTGATAATTTACATAAACGGCAAATTGCACTGGATGCGGGTATTGCATATCACTATGTAAATGAAGACCATGTTTTTTCGGTTCAGGCTCTGCATGATATAACCGATGTTTATCGAGGTGTACGCGCAGCATTACAGTGGCAGTATCATACTGTGATAGGAAAGCTCAAAATAAAGCCAACACTTGGAATAAACTATAAATCTGCGGAACTAAATAGCTATTTTTATGGACTTAATGAGGGTGAAACTCAATTTGGCAAAATAGACGTTGGTAGTAGTTGGCAACCTTATGCTAAAATCGACGCCCGTTGGCCACTGAGTAAGGCTGACTCTCTTCGTTTTCATGTAGCATATTACGACTATTCGGCTATGGATGGCAGTCCGCTCTTCGAACGTACTTATTCAATGACTGCATTTATAGGATTCGATCGTACTTTTTAATATGAAGTATTTAATATTAGTTGTCTTTATTACCACTTTTTTTAGTGGTTTTAGTGTGGCACAAACCCCTTTTTTTAGCGTTTCTCCAAAAGTCTGCGTTGTCTCTGAACAGCAGGGTTTTTGCGATCTTGATTTACAATTTAAATGGCAATTAAACGCCTACAGTGATGTCTGTTTGTATCAGCAAGAGCAACGGCTTCAATGCTGGGAGCAACAACTTTCTGGGCAATTTAATTATAAAGCGCGTGTTCAGGTGGAGACCATATACTCCTTAATCAATCCTCATACGGGTGTGTTAATAGCAAAAACACAGGTTGAAGTACAAAGCGCCCATGCTAAAAAAAATAGGCGTAGGCTTCGCTCTCCGTGGAGCTTTTTTTAATTTAGGAGCAACTAATGCCAAAAATTTTACTTGTTGAAGATGATCTCGGTTTACAACAACTAACAAAAGATTACCTTGAACATAATGGCCTTGAAGTCGAAGTATTAGACCGTGGTGACGAAGTGTTTAATTACTTAGAAAACAATACACCCGATTTAATGATTTTAGACGTTATGCTGCCAGGTAAAGATGGCTTTAGCGTTTGCCGCCAAGTAAGAGATAAATTTACTCTACCAATTTTAATGTTGACTGCTAAAGGTGAAGATTTCGACCAAGTACTTGGCTTAGAGCTTGGCGCTGATGATTATGTAATAAAACCAGCAGAGCCACGTGTATTACTAGCGCGAATTAATGCATTACTGCGTCGTGGACAACCCATGGTAAAATCAAGCGAAGAGCTCCAGTTTGGTGATTTAGTCATTGATAAAACAAGTCGTATTGTAAAACTAAGTGATTCGGAGATTGTATTAACTTCGCACGAGTTTGAGTTACTATGGCTATTAGCGTCAAATGCGGGTGAAGTACTAAGTCGAGAACATGTGCACCAGCATATGATTGGCCGCCAATACGATGGACTTGATAGAACTGTGGATGTACGCGTATCACGAATTCGTAAAAAATTAGGCGACAACAGCGATAAGCCATATCGTATAAAAACTGTATGGGGACAAGGCTACTTATTTGTTTCTGATGCATGGGATCTTTAGAACTATTTAAGGTTAGTCGGCTTTAATGGGAAAACTGTTTACCAGCTTATATTTATATATCATCGTTTCTTTGTTTGTAGTAAGCGGTGTTATAGAGCAATTGTGGCCTTACGAAGAGTCGCAACAACAGGTCTTCTTAGATGATGAGTTTGGGCAATCACTCTGGTTGCTCTCACAAACTCCAAATGGTCTTAAAAAATTAAAGCACAACTTTGAAAGTAAAGTGATTGAACGACGTGATTTAATACTCCCTCAAAAACAACAATCGCAGCTCAACCAAAACCACTACTTATACTTATACGATAAGCAACAACGCATTGTTTGGTATGTAGATCTCGGTAATGATTCATTACTTCAAGTAGGACCGGTAGGTGTATTAACGCAGGAATCATCTTCTGTTTGGCCGTATTTATTACTACTTATTATTGTAGGTATACCTGTTGGGCTGTGGAGCTTTTTACTATGGCGCGACTTTGCAAAGCTACGTAAAGCGTGTGAAGCGGTAGAGGGTTTGCAAGACTTTCAACTAAATGACTCTTCTAAGTCTTTCTTTTTACCTATTACTGATACATTAAAGGTAATGCAGCAACGTATTGAGTTTTTACTTAGTGCGCAGCAAGAACTTACCTCATCGGTGTCGCATGAGTTTAGAACACCACTAGCACGTTTAAAGTTTGCAATTGTAATGCTGCAAGAACAAATGCTTGACGAAAAAGGTGAGAAATACCTAACAAACATGCAAACAGACATTAGCGAGCTTGAGTCACTAGTTTCTGAAATGCTTGAATACGCGCGATTAGACTCTCAACAACCTAGTTTACAGCCAATAAACTGTGACTTAGCTGGGCTGGTAAAAACAACTGTTGAAAAGCTAAACTTTGAAGCCCGAACAACGCTCTCTGTAAACCTCCCTGAGCATTTAAATTATTACTGTGATAGTCACTTTATGGCGCGAGTATTTCAAAATTTAATTGGCAATGCGCTCAAATACACTCATAAACAAGTTAAAATTTCATTGCTACAAGAGACAAAACACATCGTATTGATTGTTGAAGATGATGGTGAGGGGATAGCTCCCGCTGAGCGAGAAAATGTATTTAAACCTTTTACTCGACTAGATAAAAGTAGAGGCAAGGATACCGGTGGTTTTGGTTTAGGACTCGCTATAGTTGCTAAAATTGTGTCGTGGCACCAAGGAGAGTGTAAAGCAGAAAGCTCAAGCTTAGGTGGTGCTAAATTTATTGTATATTTACCCCTCAAATTAAAGACATAAAAAAAGCGCCTAGAGGCGCTTTTTTTGCGGTTAAAAAACCAAAATCAACAAGTAGCAATACAATAGACCGCAAGTACTTAAAAAAGTTCTCAACTATTTTTATTTTTTTCAAGTAATGGCATTAACATTTGCTCAAGGCCATTTAGTTTTACCTCATACATCATCGCAAGTTGACTACCTAGTTTTGAGTCAGGAAACCCTTGCTGATTAAACCAGACTAAATAAGGCTCTGGCAGTAAAAGCAATGGCCGTCCTGCATATTTTCCAAACGGCATTATGGTATTAATAGCTATTTTTAGTTGTTTTGGATCCATAAAAACTACTTATGTATTTAAAGTATGCGTAAGTGTAAGGGATTTTAGAGATATAAAATAGGCTGTGACGGGCAAGAAACAGCCTATTTTGCGAGGGAGTAGGCCCTCTGATTTAATAATTTTATGTTGATTGATATAAACCTAGTTGAACTTTAATTAGCTGGGATCTAATTAAGTTATTATTAGAACATGGGTTCTTATTTAACCAACACAGTTAGTCTACCTGTTTTTCATTGTTGTGGTGAATTGGCTTGTAAAGGAATGTAAATAGAATTGCTTTTTATTTAAAAACTAATAACAAAGCCTTAACTGATTAAGGCCTTGTTATTTATAGACGTTATAAAAAGTAATTATTCGTTAAATAGCTCTTGTTTAACGTGCTCTGCAAAACCACTACCGGCTTCTAGGTAAAAGTTATAAGTAGAATGAACACCCATTTCTTCTAGTTCTTTTTGTTGATCAGGGTAGTTTGCAATAGCTGTTACTTGGCCTTTATAACCAGAGGCTTGTAGCTGCTCTAGAGCAAAGATATTTTGCATATGCTTTGGCATTGCAAGCATAACCATTTCTACTTGTGAGTGATTTACTCGTTGCCAAAAGTCAGGGTCGGTTGCATCAGCAATTAAGACGTTGCGGCCTCTGTTAACGTGCTTATCTACCACCTCAGGTTTTATATCTATACCTGCAACAACATTTGGGTGAGTCGCGTTGATAGTCTCATAAGCACCAGTACCAATACGTCCCATACCAAAAATGACTATTCTAGTATCGTTAAGGTTAACAGGTAGCTCTTCAGCTAAACGAGTTTTGCTTTCGAACTTTAATAACCAGTGCTCAATTTTGACGTACAACTCGTTTGAACGTTTATTTAATGGGGAGGCAATTATAAAGGTAATAGAAACAGCAATTGCCATTACAGCTAGCCATTCAGAGGTGATCATGCCTGTAGTTGCAGCCACTGCACATACAATTAAACCAAACTCACTGTAGTTAGATAAGCTAAAAGCAGTAAGTAATGATGTACGCGCGCGTAGTTTAAATATATTAGTGAACACATAATAAAGCGCTATTTTAACGGGTAATACTAAAATAAGTATAATAGCAACAATCAAGGAGTTAGTGGTTAGCTCTGCGCTCAAACCAATACTTAAGAAAAAGCCAACTAGCAATATGTCCTTTAAATTAAGCAGGGATTTTGATAGCTCGCCTGCCTTTTTGTGAGGGGCAAACATCATTCCTATTATTAATGCACCTAAATCGCCTTTTAGGCCTGCAAATTCAAATGCATGATAACCAGCAACTAGAGCAAAGAAAAAACCAAACAATGGTAATAGTTCACCATGTTTAGATCGGTTCAACACGCCATACATTACAGGTCGTAATAAAGGCAAAGCAATTATTAGTGCAATTGCCCATAAATTTGGGACTTTACCGGTACTAATAGCTAAAAAGATAACAGCAAAGATATCTTGCATTACTAATATACCAATGGCTATTTTGCCGTGTAGGCTTGCCATTTCTCCGCGCTCTTCAAGTACTTTTACTGCAAATACAGTACTTGAAAAGCTAAGCGCAAACCCAACCAATAAAGCACTTTGCCAACTTAAATCAACAAATAGTGGAATAGCGAATACGCCAAGTAACAGCATAAAACCACTAAATAACGCACTGCTAAAAATGATATGCAATGTTGCAGGTGCCCAAACTTGAGGTTTAATTAAACTGTTAACTTTAAGTTTCAAGCCAATACTAAAAAGAAGAAGGGTTACGCCAAGTGCTGCAATTGTATCGAGCAACTCTGTACTTTTATATCCCGATAAATTTAAAGCAAAGCCTGCTAATAAAAATCCAATAAGAGGAGGTAGTTTTAATTGATAAACGGCAAAACCACAAACAAACGCGGCAGCAAAATAGATTAGTTCCATAATTCTTAATATCACTTCATTTGGTGTTGCAGTGTAACGAAAAATTTATGCCATTGAAAATATAATAGACCTAAAAATGAACGCGTCTAATCAATTACTTGCCTTGCTGCGTATGAAAAACGCGCATTAAACACTTATTTAATCGTAAATAGTATGTAAATAACATTTTTTCACTGACATTAGCTTTTAAATATGGTTAAGATGCGATAACGAAGAAGTTTAAGCCAGAGCAAATAATAGAGCAGCTCAGCTTAAGGAGAGAGATATGTTTAAAAAGATTTTAGCGTCGGTAGGTATTGGTGCTGCAAAAGTAGACACTATTTTAGAAACTGAACACCTACAACCAGGTCAACTTTTTAACGCACAAATAGTTATCACAGCAGGGGATGTTAGCCAAGATATCGCAGGCTTAGATTTATTATTAATGACTCGTGTTAAAGTTGCGGGTGATGATGGCGATTATTTTACTAATCATGTAATTGAGCAATGGCGAATTACAGATATTGGTACAATTGAGCCAGGCGAAGTTAAAAACATCCCTTTTGAAGCACGTCTTCATTCTGAAACACCTATTACAGAAATTAATGCAGGTTATAATCAATCACATGTATGGCTAGAAACAGGCCTAGATATAGACTTAGCACTTGACCCAACAGATAAAGATCATTTACACATTTACCCTAATGAAGCGGTTAAAACGTGTATGCAAGCGATGGAAAAGTTAGGTTTTAGTTTAATGAAAGCTGACGTAGAAAAAGGCCACTTACGGGCTTCAACTTTTCAGTCATTATCTGGGTGTTACCAAGAACTTGAGTATAAACCTAATAGCCGCAGCTTATTTGGCATTCAGGAAATTGAATTATCGTTTGTACCAGAGGCACATAAAACACATGTGCTTATAGAGCTAGACAGAGCCTTTAAAGGCGATGGTTATGTAGATTTGACCATAGAGCACGATCATGTGAATCTATCGCAGTTGTGTGATCAGCTAGAGCGCTTATTTACTTAGTATAAGCTAACTAAGCTAGCGAGTGATTTTAATAAACCCAGCCTAAGCTGGGTTTTTTGCTTATAGGATTTAATATGCAGTTTAAATGTGAGCAGTTTGACGCTCTTGATACACAGACTCTTTTTACTATTATGCGTGGGCGGGTTGATGTGTTTGTTGTAGAGCAAAAATGTCCTTACCCTGAACTTGATGATGTAGATATTGCTTCAAATACACAGCATTTATATACATTGGATAATGAGCAACTACAAACTTATGCGCGTTGTTATGACAAAAGTGAGCAATACAGCGCAATAGGTCGCGTGCTAGTGAGTGAAGGAGCGCGTGGTAATGGGTATGCTACTTTACTTATTACTAAAGCTATAGACTGCTGCAAAGCACAATGGCCTGAGCGAGATATTTATATAGGTGCACAAACTTACTTACTTGATTTTTACCGCTCTTTTGGCTTTGAGGATTATAAAAGTGAATATTTAGAAGACGGTATACCTCATCAAGATATGATTTTAAAACTCACTAAGTAAATCCAATTTAAGCAGCTATAAAAAAGCCCACTAATGTGGGCTATTTTAATTTAAGACTATTTTAAGGTTAAGGTATTATTTAGCTCAAGAGTGAGTGTAAAAACACCATACCAATAGCAAGTGGACACACAAACTTGGTATACCAAGGCCATATTTTCCAAAACAATGTGTTATGGACCTCAGGATTACCTTCTTTAATTGCTTTAAGTAATGAGCTTCTGTACCAAATCCAGCCTACAAATATACAACACATCAGGCCAAGCAAAGGTTGAGCTACTTTTGTAGTTAAAGTAATCACTAAGCCAAATAAGCTGCTAAGGTTACACACAATTATAATGCTAACGATAGCAATTAAAGCTCCAATCAACCAGGTTGCCTGAACGCGTTTCATCCCAAAGCGTTCTACAGTGTATGATACTGGCGCCTCTAACATTGAAATAGATGACGTTAAAGCGGCAATACTCATTAACGCAAAAAATGAAAAGCCCACAAATAAGCCAACTTCGCCCATTCCATCAAATAAAGCAGGGAGTACCTGAAATACTAACGTATCTTCAGAGAGTAATTTACCTGTTGAGGCCGAGAATATTTCAACGCCTTGAGCTTGCGCTACATACATAGCCGGAATAATCAGTAAACCCGCTACAAAGGCTATAAATACATCAATAAGGGTTACATAGGCACCTAAAGAAACAAGATTTTCTTTTTTGCTGATGTACGAGCCGTAAATAATCATTACGCTAGTACCTAGCGATAAAGAGAAAAAAGCTTGTCCTAGTGCGCTAACTAATAGTTTTGCGTCAAAAATAGACGAAAAATCAGGAACTAAGTAAGCCTTTAAACCTTCCATTGCGCCATCTTGGGTCATTACATAAGCAATAAGTGCAAATAAAATCCCCAAAAGAGCGGGCATTAAACGTTTTGACCATTTTTCAATACCGTTCTCAACGCCTCTACTGATAATAGCGACAGTTAGTACGATAAAGACGAGAGTGAATATAATGTTTCGGGTAAGTGATTGCTCGCTTAACCATGTAGATGCTGTGTTGGCACCAACTAAAGTGGCTATGGGGTCAGCTGTAGCGCTGAGCATCCAACCAGCAACAATGGCGTAAAAACTTAATATAAAGCCAGCACATAAAATACCGCCAAAACCAACAATAAAGGCAAAGTGTTTTTGCCATGGCTTATTAGATATTTTTTGAAGTGATGAAACAGCATTTGCTTGGCCATGACGACCAATCATAAGTTCAGCCATTAAAGCGGGGTAGGCTAAAAAGAACGCAAGCACTAAATATGCGACTAAAAATGCAGCACCGCCATTACTTGCTGTTTGTGTAGGGAATCCCCAAATATTGCCCAAACCAACGGCAGAACCCGCGGCGGCCATAATAAAACCAAAGCGAGAGCTGAACTCGCCTCTAACTGCGCTCATATTATTGTACTTCTCTATTGTGTGACGGCGGTGACAATCTACTGGAAATGTTAAAAAATAAAAAGTGCTTATTTGCTGATCTAGCACAATTTAATAAGTAAAGTGTGTGTTATAACCATCGATTTTAATTGTTGTTATCGAGTCGTTTAAAATAACGAGTTGATTTTGTTTAATAATTGTTAATTATAGTCTGTAACTATTGCTTTACGAATTATGATGCTGTGCAATAGTGAAAGTAAAACACGCACCACCTAGCTGGGTACTTTTACTTACTTTAACACTGCCATGATGCCAGTCGGCTACTTTTTCAACAATAGCTAGACCAAGGCCGTAACTTTTATCAGCTCTGTTACGGTGATCTTCTTCCCTAAAAAATGGGCTAAATACATTACTAAAATTTTCTCGAGCGATACCCGGGCCGTCATCTTCTACCGTTATTATAAGCTGTTGCTCGTGTAACTTTGCGCTCAGGTAAATATGTTGGCTTGCAAAATCACATGCGTTAGTTAATAAGTTAGTAATTGCGCGAGCAAGCCAGTGAAGATCTGCATTTATTATTTTATCTGTACTATTGAGCTGTACGTTAAGCATTTGCATTTCAAGTTTTGGTGCAAGTTGAACTAAAATATCTTCAAGGTAGGACTTAATGTTTGTTGATGAATAGGTCAGCTTATTAGCATTTTGTTCTAAAGTAGCAAAAGCTAAATAGCTACTAAGCATCGATTCCATATGGTCTAAATCATTTTCCATACGGGTTAAATACTGTTTTACTTTTTGCTCATCATGGCTATCTAATGCCGCATCTAAACCAAATCGCAGGCACGCGATAGGGGTGCGTATATCATGAGATAAACTTGAAGCCATTAGTTTATTTTCAGCGACAAGTTTCTCTATTTGGCTGGCCATGCGGTTAAAGGTAAGCTCTACGTCTTTTATGTAAGTAAAATGCGATACTTTTATTCGGGCTTGAACATTACCAGAGGCAAACTTTTTAGCGGCTTCATTTAACACGGTTAATCGTTTAGCTAAGGGCGCAATAATAAACCCCATAAATACACATAAGCCTGCGTAAAAGAGTAAGGTTAATATAATGTCGTTATGTTGCTCGCTATCAAAAATTTTATCTAAACGCATTGATAAGTGAAAAGGATTTAAAACAGCGCTGCTATAAAGCATATAAAAGCCTTGCTGATCTTCTAAAATCAGCCCACCCGGCGTATGCATTTGTAATAATAAAGAAGGCGGTAAAGCAAGTGATTCATTAGGTTTATAATCAATTAAAACATCAAATTCTAGCGCCAGTTGTTTTACATAATCGCTGCGCTCAGATGTGGGTATGTTAGCTAATTGCTTGCTAAAACCCATAATCATTTTACTTTGCTGACTAAATTCATCCTGTGGGGTATGCGCTTGTTGACTAAAAGCATCAATAAGCCAGCCCAATACCACAATAGATAAAAGTGCACTGCCTAAAAGCGATATATAAAACTTTTTCATTTATTTATTCATCACTTTATTACCACGCAGTAGAAACAAGTAAATATCCACGGCCCCAAATAGTTTTAATTTTTTCAGGGTTTTGTGGATCATCATTAAACTTTTTACGAAGTGCAGAAATAAGTACATCAACACTTCTATCAAGCCCATCGTATTCTCTGCCTTTGGTTGCTTTAAATACAGCGTCACGCGAGACCACTTGGCCTGCATTGCTCGCAAGGTAATGAAGCAGTAAATACTCAGCACTTGATATGTTTACGTCTTGCTTGTTGAGTTTTACATTTCTAGATTCGGTATCAATACTAAGCGTACCAACATTAATAACACTCTCGTTAACGTGTGGGGTATTTGGCTCATTGTTTTGGCGAAGGGCTGCTTTTATACGCGCTAGCAATGCACGAGGGCGCACAGGTTTCATTATGTAGTCGCTTGCACCTACTTCTAGACCAATGACCTCATCCATTTCTTCATCGCGTGCGGTGAGCATTATGATGGGCGAATTATAAAAACTACGAAGTTCTCTACACACGCTTATACCATCTTGCCCTGGAAGCATAATATCAAGGAGCACGATATTTGGATTTAACGTTTTGACTTGGCTAATTACTTCGTCACCTCTGTGACAAACATGCGTTGTGTAGCCTTGCTCTGTTAAGTATTCAGCAACCCATTGAGCAAGTGATACATCGTCTTCAACGAGTAAAATAGTGCCATAGTTATCCATGAAAATATCCTTAATGCGATTGGTATTAAAATAGTCGCCAGCGGCGCTTTTTTTGCCTGTTTTGATATACCCATTGAAGCTTTACTTCGGCAATACTAATTATTTTAGAGGTATTGCTGTCAAATAGTTCAAATGAAATACTTTGCTGTGAATCAAATGCATAATTAAAGGTACCGCTCTGTTGCTTGAGCCAACATTGCATTATGTACTTTGAGGTGGCGTCACGTAGGCAGTAATTACCAATGATAGGTTGCTCCCACGTTAGCGTTACGTCAGCATAGCAATTTCGCCCTTCGCGCAATGCAACGCAGGTGTCTGGAACTGCTATAAGTGCTTCAGGAGGTTCCTGAGCTTTAACAGTAAAAGTACTGGGGAAGATCAGTAATACACAGATCCATCTAAAATACATAACGTAGGCCTACCTTGGCTTTGTGTTGATATCCTTGGGAAATAATTGGACTGTCGTCAATCTCTTTTGAAAACCATGTGGTAAGCCAGCCGGATAAAAACACCCAATCTTGGCTTATTGGGTACTCAGCATGGAACTCAAAAATAATACTAGTACTGGCATTGCTGCTATAAATCGGGCGAAGGCTGGTGGCTTCATCGCTATCAATGCCAAAGTAATAATTGGTAAAGTCAGCAGAGTAGGCGCTTAAACCAACACCAGATCTAAACTCCCAGTTTCGCCATGGTAAAATGTGACTAAAAAAGCTGTTTATAACCCAGCCATTGTGCGCGCCAGATACATCATGAAGGTATTCAAAAGAGAATTGAGAATTTTCAAATCGACGAGAAAGTCGAAGGCCGACGTCAAAGTCGTAATTACGTTTTTTTATACCTTGGAGTTCTTTTATAACACCATGGTTATAGAATCCGAGGCCTTTTTCGTCAAATCCAGCTTGAGTATTTGTGCCTAATATATCTAGGCCCCAATCAAATTTATCTATAAGACTGTAGCCTATTACAAGGCCGCCACTGAGTTGATTGTGATCGAAATCAAGGTAAAATTTATCGTAGGAAACAGCAAGACTTAAGTCGAGCTCAACGCCTTTATCGTAAGACTCAATGCCGACAAGGTAAGAATCTTCAATATAAAAGCCCGCACCAGCACTCCAATCCCACGCAAAGCCTTGGGTTGGCTCTAACGTATTATCTGCATAATAGCGGTTACTTGCCATACTCGACGTGCTAAAAATGCAGCAAAAAAGCAGTGTTATGCTCAGTAAAGTATGGTTAAGCAAAGCGTTTCTCATCCCTTAGGGCCTAATTATTATTTGTTATTAAGCGTAGTATATTGTTAATTCGTTCCTTTAATCTGTAAAAAAATGTAGTAAGTGTTAGGTCTGTTGATCTTTCAAGGTTAAATTTGCAGCAGTCTGTTTGGTATTTAGGTAAGGCAGAGCCTATGCAGTGTGGCTATTCCCCATAAATGGGCGATAACGTAGCATTAATGCCAAACAGGCGCTGCCCAAAGGGTTCTTCCTAGGGGCTATTTACTCTTTGTTGCTCGGTTTTGACTTAGCCCACTAGGTTACAAATCTCGCGCCGCGATTAAATAGCCCCTAGTTTGAACAAATTTTAATCCGTAAAGATCAACAGACCCTAATTTACTGAACTTTAATTTTATCGATTAATATACTACTCAAGTAAAACTGCATCATAGGTGTTAATGCACTTACTTCTGTTCTATTACATGGACCGCTAAGTTTGGTAAGGCTAGATAGTTTTGACAACGTTTTGTACTGAGGTATTTGAATATCTTTGCCAAGTCTTTCAATTCGGGCCTCGTCAGTGTTTTGCTGATGAATAAAAGCGACAACCTCAAGCTCATTTGTTATTTTTTGCTCTTCGGTGAAATTGTAAATTAGTGGTTCACGATGAAAACTTGCACTGTCGATTGAAGATTTAGCAAACCAAACAACATCACCCGATGACTTGTGCGTGAGACGCATACTAACTTGTGCAAATATTGCAGCGCACTGTTGTGTTGGGTATTGCTGGGCAACATTTGAATATAAAGTAAATGGCTTCTCTGGTTGCTTTATTGCGTACTTAGTATCATCTGTGAAAGTTAAATCGAGTTGCTGAATAGTCAGTGTGTAGTCACTGTTATTTTTAGTTGTTACTTTTAGTTGTTTATCGTTCAGTGCTTGGCTAATTTGCGATAGAAGTTTATCGGTTACGCTTGCCTTATCGGTAATGATTTTTACTGTTTGGTTTCTAACTACTTTATGTGCAGGAAGCTGAACCGATTTAACTTTTGGAGATGAGTGCTCTGTAGTGTACTCAAGTTGATAGGTCTGACTTTTTAATGTTGGCTTTAATGGCATAGCCAGTGGTTCGGCCGGTTGCTTTGTAATAGCACAACCAGTTGATAATAAAATAAAAAGTGACACAACTAAAAAACGCATAAGTACTAAACACTCGCTTAAAACCAAATAATCGTCGTATTGTACGTTAGTACAAACAAAACTTCATGATATTATCTGCGCAGATGTAGTTAAAAAGATAAATTTTATAAAAAATGAAGTATCTCAACTCTTTATCGTATTGCCTATCTGCTTTGTGTTTGCTGTTTAGTTCTATGGGTTTTGCAGCAAAAGCGGATCCTGATTGGGATGCATTTGTAAAAAAGTACGGCCGTTACGCACAAAAAAAATTAAAAAGTAAAGGTATACCCGGTGCAGCGCTTTCGATTGTAAATATAAACAATTCAGACTACATCCACACCATGGGCGTAACTAAATCACGAAATGGACAAAAAGTTAATAAGCATACTCGGTTTAGACTCGCGTCTGTTTCGAAGACATTTGCAGGCTCGTTATCAGCTAAATTGGCTGCTAACGGCCTACTGGAATTAGATAAGCCTGTTAGCGAATACATAACTGATTTTAAAGGGACTGTTTATCAAGATGATTTAAAGGTGTTTCATCTTTTGAGCCATTCAAGTGGATTAGTTCCTAATGCATACGACAATTTAATTGAATCTCGTATGGATTACCCAGGTATTGTTGAAAAGCTGCTTAGCGTCAAACCAATTTGCAAACCCGGCGAATGTTATGGCTATCAAAACGTTATGTTTAGTCTTATAGGCGATGTGATATTACAAAGCACCGATAAAAGTTACGGACAGTGGTTACGAGAAGCTATTTTTGAGCCATTAAAAATGAGTGATGCGAGCTTAGGTTTTGAACAAATGGTGCATGACAATAATTATGCTCTACCTCATGTGCGGGGTAAAAAACGCTGGTATAGCGCTAAGCTTAAAAAAAATTATTATAAAGTGGGACCTGCAGCTGGTGTGAACGCTAGCGCAAGTGATATGGCTATTTGGTTAAGAGCGCAGCTGGGCCAATATCCTGATGTTTTGTCATTGGATACTCTAGCAAAACAAACACGCCCTTATACACATACAAAAAAAGAAATGCATCGCAGGGTATGGAAAAAACACCTCAATGAAGCCTATTACGGATTAGGCTGGCGCGTTTATAACTATGCTGATGAAACACTTTACTATCATAGTGGCTGGGTGCAAGGTTATAGAAGTGATGTGGTTGTATTTCCTCACTTAAATATTGGTTTTAGCTTAATAGTTAATGCTGAAACCGGCGTAATCAATGAGCTAACGACTGAATTTATCGACAGGCTATTAGAATACAAACGAGGTAAAAAAATATGAATAATAAAATAATATTAGCAATCACTTTTTTAATCATGTCATTCAATTGTAGTTTAGTGTTTGCAGCACCTGATGAGATATATTTGTTTCGTCATAGCGAAAAGTTAACGGGTAAAAATCCAGCGCTTTCAGAAGAGGGGAAGGCACGTGCAAATAATTTAGTTACGTTGTTTAAAGAACATCAAAATATACATCTTTTTAGCAGCAACTATAAACGCACGTTGCAAACAGCCGCACCTTTGCAGGCACATTTTAATACCAAAATAAATGTGTATAACGCAGGTAAGCTAAGTGATTTAAAAAATGAGTTACTAAAACTAAAAGGTGTAGTTGTTGTTATTGGGCACAGTAATACAACACCGCAACTAGCCGAGCTACTTTCGAATGAAAAAGTGCCAGCAATGAGTGAAACACAATTTTCTCAGTACTTTATATTGAATAAGAAGCGCAGTAGTAATGGTAGCGAATATGATGTAACCCATCATAAAATGAGTTTTTGATTTAAAATGTTAAATAATAAAAAACCAGCATTAAGCTGGTTTTTTTAATTTAAACGCACTAAATCCTTTAACAGGAATAATTAGTTACGCGGTAAATGTATTTTTTTCTCAACGCTTTGACGATAAAGCACAATAGTGTGACCTATCGTTTGTAGCTTAGTCGCACCAGTTTCACGTACGATTGCTTCAAAAATTAATGCTTTTGTTTCACGATCGTCAGTTGGAACTTTAACTTTGATTAATTCGTGAATTTCTAATGCACTTTGAATTTCTACTACTACGCCTTCGGTTAAACCGTTAGAACCTAGTAAAACTACAGGCTTAAGGCTATGTGCCTGACCTTTTAAAAACTGCTTTTGTTTGTTTGATAATGTCATGTTTATACAAATTTTGCTGAATATGGCTTGAATTAAGGGTATTCTAACGCCATCTAGAGAATATTACTAATTAGTTGCGTGTTAATTTATGACAAATAAAAAACAGTCAGCCAGTTCACAGCGATGGCTGAAAGAACATTTTGATGATAAATATGTTCAAGAAGCGCAAAAAAAAGGCTGGCGTTCCCGAGCGGTTTTTAAATTAGATGAAGTACAAAATAGAGATAAAATACTTCGTCCAGGTATGACAGTTGTTGATTTAGGGGCGGCTCCAGGAAGTTGGTCTCAATATTTGGCTGAAAAAGTAGGTGACAAAGGCCAAGTGATCGCGTGTGATATATTGCCGATGGATTCACTTGCGGGTGTTGACTTCTTACAAGGTGACTTTCGTGAGGAGGCTGTATTAAATGCGTTGTTAAAACGTATTGATGGTAAAAATGTTGATGTGGTACTCTCTGACATGGCACCAAATATGAGTGGCAATAACTCAGTAGATCAAGCGGGTAGTATGTATTTGGTAGAACTTGCGCTGGATATGTGTAGTCAAGTACTAAAGAAAAATGGCGCATTTATTGTTAAAGTTTTCCAAGGAGAAGGCTTTGATCAATACTTGCAAGATGTACGTAATAATTTTAAAGCAGTGAAAATACGCAAACCTGATGCCTCACGTGCCCGTTCTCGGGAAGTATATATAGTAGCGACTGGATACAAATTGTAGTACAGTTGCTTGGCGTTTAGTTGAATTTAAATTAATTGGATACAAGAGGTTAACCCCTTGAGCGATATGGCGAAAAATTTAATACTATGGCTGGTGATTGCAGTTGTGCTGATGTCAGTCTTTCAGAGCTTTAATGGCGGCGAGCAAGTTGATCGTCAAACTAGTTACACTCAATTTGTTAAAGATGTCCGTAGCGGCTCTTTACAAGAAGTTATTATTGACCGTGGTACAGGTAATATTACTGGTACTAAGAGCAGTGGTGAGCGTTTTCAAACAACGATGCCAATGTACGATGAAGACTTAATAAATGATTTACTTAAAAATGATGTAAATGTGAAGGGTGTACAACCTGAAGAACAATCATTTTTAGCAAGTATATTTATTTCTTGGTTCCCAATGATACTGCTTATAGGTGTGTGGATATTCTTCATGCGTCAAATGCAAGGCGGCGGCGGTAAAGGCGCTATGTCATTTGGTAAGAGTAAAGCTCGTTTAATGAGTGAAGATCAAATTAAAACAACGTTTGCCGATGTGGCAGGTTGTGATGAAGCGAAAGAAGACGTTACCGAATTGGTCGACTTTTTACGTGACCCATCAAAATTTCAAAAGCTTGGCGGTAGTATTCCTAAAGGCGTATTGATGGTTGGCCCTCCAGGTACCGGTAAAACGTTACTTGCAAAGGCGGTTGCTGGTGAAGCAAAAGTACCGTTTTTTACAATTTCGGGTTCAGATTTTGTTGAAATGTTTGTGGGTGTTGGTGCATCACGTGTACGTGATATGTTTGAACAAGCTAAAAAAGCGGCGCCTTGTATTATCTTTATAGATGAGATTGATGCTGTAGGTCGTAAACGTGGTGCTGGTATGGGCGGCGGTAACGATGAGCGTGAACAAACACTTAACCAAATGCTAGTAGAGATGGATGGTTTTGGTGGTAACGAAGGTATAATCGTTATCGCAGCCACTAACCGACCGGATGTATTGGACCCTGCATTACTTCGTCCAGGTCGTTTTGACCGTCAAGTTGAAGTGGGTTTACCTGATATTCGTGGTCGTGAGCAAATACTTAAAGTACACATGCGTAAAGTGCCATTAGGCGATAACGTAGAAGCTGCTCTTATAGCACGTGGTACTCCAGGTTTCTCTGGCGCGGATTTAGCAAACTTAGTAAACGAAGCTGCACTTTATGCAGCGCGTGGTAATAAACGTGTTGTAAGTATGGCTGAATTTGACGCTGCTAAAGATAAAATCATGATGGGCGCAGAGCGCAAGACCATGGTGATGAGCGAGCAAGAAAAAGCAATGACAGCGTACCATGAAGCTGGCCATGCAATTGTTGGTCGTATGGTGCCAGAACATGATCCAGTTTATAAAGTATCTATTATTCCACGTGGCCGTGCGCTGGGTGTAACAATGTACTTGCCTGAACAAGATCGTGTTAGCCATTCAAAAGAGCTTTTAGAATCAATGATTTCTAGCCTTTATGGTGGCCGTATTGCTGAAGCGCTTATTTACGGCGCAGATAAAGTAACAACGGGTGCAAGTAATGACATTGAACGAGCTACAGATATAGCGCGTAAAATGGTTACACATTGGGGTTTAAGTGAAAAACTAGGTCCGTTACTTTATGCTGAAGATCAGAACGAAATGTATATGGGTGGTGGCGGTAGTCGTTCATCTAGCATGTCGGACGACACGGCAAAAGTAATTGATGCAGAGGTTCGATTACTTTCAGATCGTAACTATCAAAGAGCAGAAGAAATATTAAAAGAAAATATTGATATTCTTCACTCAATGAAAGATGCGTTAATGAAATACGAAACTATTGATGCTAAGCAAATTGATGATTTAATGGCACGCCAACCAGTACGTGAACCGCGTGATGCACATGACCGTCATGAAGCTAAACCGGTAAAAGCGGAAGAACCTCAAGAACCAGTTGCTGATGAAAGTCAAAAGACTGATGATTTATCAAAAAAAGATGAAACAAACCTTGATGATAAAGCTGAATAATCGTTAAAATAGTAATGAAAGCCCCGAACTTCGGGGCTTTTTTGTATCAGCTATTTAGAAAAAGAATAAAGGTTGGCAATGACTAACATATTAAAGCTTCCGAGAGGGCGTACACTTAATCTTGAAAAGCCCGTTATTATGGGAATATTAAATGTAACGCCGGATTCATTTTCTGATGGTGGGCAGTTTTTAGATCCCAAAATAGCGCTAAAACGCGCAATGCAATTATTAGATGACGGTGCGACAATTTTAGATATAGGGGGAGAATCTACTCGCCCAGGCGCGCCAGATGTTAGCTTAGAAGATGAACTTGCTCGAGTAATCCCCGCTATTAAAGCGATACGTCAGCACAGTGATTGCGTTATTTCAATTGATACCAGTAAAGCACAGGTAATGGAGCAAGCAATACTTGCAGGGGCAGATATAGTCAATGATGTTAGAGCTTTGCAAGAAATAGACGCCTTAGAAACGGTTGCGCAGTATGAAGATGTAGCAATTTGTTTAATGCATATGCAAGGGCAGCCCCGGAGCATGCAATCGTCACCTCATTACGATAATTTGTTTGCAGATATAAGTATGTTTTTTAGTGAACGTATTAAAGCATGTGAAACAGCTGGGATTAAGTTTGAACGACTTATTCTAGACCCAGGTTTTGGATTTGGAAAAACGCTTAGTCATAACTATCAAATATTGGCTAAGTTTGATGATTTTAATAAATTAGGTTTGCCATTATTGGCCGGATTATCTCGTAAATCGATGATAGGTAATTTATTAAACAGAAATACAAATGAACGGTTAGCGGGCAGCTTAGCGGGTGCGTTAATCGCAGCGCAAAATGGCGCAAAAATTATTCGTGTACATGACGTAAAAGAAACCGCAGATGTACTTGGTGTATATCAAGCCTGCGAACAAGGAATTTCACAATGAAAGAAAGAAAATATTTTGGCACCGATGGCGTGCGTGGACTTGTAGGCGCTGCTCCAATAAACCCTGAATTTGCAATGAAGCTAGGCTGGGCTGCTGGGCGTGTATTATCGCAAAGTGGTACTAAAAAAGTAATTATTGGTAAAGATACGCGTATTTCGGGCTATATGCTTGAAACCGCACTTGAGGCTGGTTTAATTGCTGCTGGTATTGATGTTGTATTATTGGGTCCTATGCCTACACCGGCCGTTGCTTATTTAGCGCAAACATTTCGTGCTGAGGCAGGTATTGTAATTAGTGCCTCACATAATCCATATTACGATAACGGTATTAAGTTTTTCAATGGTCAAGGCTTAAAGCTTGATGATGCAGTAGAGCTTGAAATTGAAGCGATGCTTGATGAGCAAATGACATGTGTTGCTTCAGATAAATTAGGCAAAGCATCGCGTTTAGTCAGTGCGGATGGCCGCTATATAGAGTTTTGTAAGAGCCAGTTCCCGCAAGGCCTGTCTTTAGAAGGTCTTAAGATTGTTGTCGATTGCGCAAATGGCGCAACTTATCATATTGCACCTTCTGTTATGCGTGAACTTGGCGCAGAAGTAATAACACATGCGTGTGAGCCTAACGGCGTTAATATCAACCATGAATGTGGCGCTACTCACGTAGATACCCTTAAACGTAAAGTGCTTGAACTTAAAGCCGACGTAGGTATTGCATACGATGGTGATGGTGACCGCGTGATGATGGTTGATCATAATGGCCGTGTTTTTGATGGTGATGATCTGGTTTATATTATTGCTTGCCAAGCAGCCCAAGATGATAATTTGGGTGGTGGTGTAGTTGGTACTGTTATGTCTAACATGGGCCTTGAAAACGCTTTAAAAGCAAAAGGTATCGAGTTTGCTCGCAGTAAAGTGGGGGATCGCTATGTTATGGAATTACTACAGCAAAAAGGCTGGAAAATTGGCGGTGAAAGCTCAGGCCATGTACTAAACCTAGACTTAATTAGCACGGGTGATGGTATTATTTCAAGCTTACAAGTACTTGCTGCTATGGTTGCACAAAATCGTACATTGCAAGACTTAGGCGCTGGTTTTACCAAGTATCCAATGAAGATGATTAACGTGCGTTATACAGCTGGAACTGACCCGACAAAAGCACCAGAAGTGCTTTCAGCTGTAGCAGAAGTAGAGCTTGCTTTAGGCGATAAAGGCCGTGTTTTACTGCGTAAGTCAGGCACTGAACCTGTGGTTCGTGTTATGGTTGAAGCCGAGCAAGAAAAGATTGTAATAGACAGCGCTCAAAAAATTGCAGCTGTTGTAGAATCTATGAGCAAACAAACTGATTAATAACAATAATCTCTTGTAACTTTGGGCGAGAAAAGTTAATATCTCGCCCGCTTTCTAATGTGGAGTGGATAATGGCAATACGCAAGGCGATGGTCGCAGGCAACTGGAAAATGAATGGCTCTTTAGAGTTAGTTAAACAAATGTCTGACGCTATTAACGATGTAAAATCACAAGAGATGGACATTGTTTTATTTCCTCCATTCCCACTTGTACCAGCAATGGTAGCTAGCGGTGTTTCTACAGGAGCTCAAACTGTTTCTGAAAATACACCTGGCGCATTTACTGGTGAAGTTGATGCGCAGCTTATAAAAGATTTAGGTGCAACTTACGTACTCGTTGGTCATTCTGAACGCCGCAGTATTTATAACGAAAGTAATGCAACAGTCGCTGAAAAGTTTGCTAGAGCACAGCAAGTTGGGTTAACACCAATATTATGTGTAGGCGAGAGTGAAAGTGAGCAAGAAAGCGGTCAAACCGAACAAGTAGTTGCTGCACAAATTGATGCAGTAATAGAGAAATTAGGTGTAGCAGCACTGAAAGATTCTGTGATAGCATACGAGCCCGTTTGGGCCATAGGCACAGGTAAGACTGCATCGCCAGAGCAGGCACAAACTGTTCATAAATTTATCCGTGACAAAATTGCATCACTTGATAGCAATTTAGCACAAGGGCTTACCATCTTATATGGTGGTAGCGTTAATGAAAAAAATAGCGAATTATTATTTGCACAAACAGATATAGATGGCGGCTTAATTGGCGGCGCAAGTCTAAAAGCAGAATCTTTTACTGCAATCTGTAACAGTGCAAAAGGGACTGTATAAGATGTACGAAATTTTATTAGTAGTTTATTTAGTTGTGGCTTTGGCTCTAGTTGGAATGGTTTTAATTCAACAAGGTAAAGGCGCAGATATGGGTTCTTCATTTGGCGCTGGTGCATCAGGCACAGTTTTTGGTTCGTCAGGTGCAGGTAACTTTATGACAAAAACAACCACAAGCTTAGCAACGGTATTTTTTGTATTAAGCATTGTGTTAGGAAACCTAACTGCTGGTCAAATTAAAAAGACTGACGAATGGGAAAACCTAGAAGCAGCTCCAGCAGTAGAAACAGTAGTTCCTGTTGAAGAAGATGTTCCAGTAACATCTACTAAAGAGCAACGCTCTGACGTACCAAACTAATTTAGCGTAAAGCTATCGTTAAACGATTTATAGTCCTCAAATAAATCACATGTTTAACAATTAAGCGAAAGCTTAAAAAATGCGGATGTGGTGGAATTGGTAGACACGCCACCTTGAGGGGGTGGTGCTTTAGGGCATGGGGGTTCAAGTCCCCCCATCCGCACCAAATTTAGAAACCAGTAGCAGTAATGTTACTGGTTTTTTTGTATCTGTAATTTATTGTGATTGCTTTATGAGCGATGTGTGTTTATTGTTAAATAATTCTTCTATTTGTTAGAAAAAACTAGAAATATTACAAATTTAGCTCACACTTATAGATATCAAGCCGATAATAGATATAGACAATAAAATAAGGTAGCACAGTATGGCTTCAGGCTTCTCTTTTCAAAACCTAAGCATAACAAAAAAAATACATGCAATAACATGCATTGCGGTAGTAGCTTTCATAGTGATCGTATTGATAAACTATTTAGCTATGAATGATAATAAGGTTTCTCTCGATGAAATGAGTAACTCATCGTATAAAGTTGTAAAAATAACGTCGCAAAACGTAGGGCTTTTAGAAAAGCTTGATGAACTTTATACCCAAGCGGTTACGTTTGGTGAGCAAGATCTTATAGTTAAAGCAGACGAGGTATATCAAACTTTAGAGTCTAATATTACCTTAATAACGCAACTTAATAACTCCTACATTAATAACGATATTATTAATGAGTTGTCAGATTATGAAAAAATATCCTCAAGTATTGCTAAAGGTATGGTTAACGGTACTGCTGATTTTAGTAAGATTCAGCAACAAGCGCAGCTTAAAACAAGTTTATATGGATCTGTTTTAGAAAGTTTTAAAGGCGCTCAACAAAAAGCGGATAATCGTTTTTTTGAACTGGTTGCCAACACTAAAGCGCGCTCTGATGAAGCATTAACTCTAATGTTAGCTGTATCCATTATTTCATTAATTTTATTATTGTTTATGGCTATTTGGATTGCTAAAAATATAGGCTCATCTGCGAGTGATGCAGCTAACAACCTTAGTTTATTAGCAAGCGGCAATGGTTCTTTAAGCACACAGCTATCTGTTAACTCAGAAGACGAAATTGGCCAAGTCTCTATTAATTTTAACGCATTTATTTCCTTACTAAGAGAAACAGTTCTTGAAGTTATTGCTGTATGTGAGCCTTTAATGGAAAACTCAACACGACTAGTTCAAGGTATGGAACAAGCTGAGCGTGCTACAACAAAGCAAACCACTGATGCTGAAATTGTTAAGCAATCTATGGAAGAAATGAAGCAGAGTGTTGGTGATATATCAGAATCTGCAGCTAACGCTTCTCACGCTGCTGAAACGGCCGAGAAAGAAGTTGAACAAAGTCGTACACAAGTACAGATGTCAGTTACCGCTTCTCGTACGCTCAGTGATGAAATTAATCGAGCTGCAGGGACTATTAATAAGCTTGCGGACGATACAAAAAATGTATCGCAGATTTTGAATGTAATTACGTCTATTGCAGATCAGACAAACTTACTTGCTCTTAATGCTGCTATTGAAGCTGCACGAGCAGGTGAACATGGAAGAGGCTTTGCTGTAGTGGCAGATGAGGTTCGTGAACTGGCTTCTCGCACTGCACATTCTACTAATGAAATACGTGAACTATTGGGATCATTAACGACTGCCGCAAATGAATCTGTAGCTGCTATGACTTCAGCACGTGATATGGCAACAGATAATGCTACAGCCGCAGAAAAAACAGGTATTTCAATAGAGAAAATCGCAGAGCAAATGTTAGAAATTAATGGTATGAATTCGCAAATAGCAGCAGCGACTGAGGAACAAACATCCGTTGCAGCTATGGTAGTAGATAATGTGTCAAATATGCATGTATCGTTCGAAGATACTATGGACTCACTACTTGCTGTACGCGACGTAGCCAAAAACCTACATTACCTATCTGATAACCTATTAGATGCAACCGCTAAGTTTAGAATTGAGTAAAGCTCAGTACTGAGTCAGTATATAAATCTACCCTAGGGTGATGCCAGTTAGTTAACCGCTGACTGGCTTTTTTGTTTGGGTATTTGGTTTGACATACCTAGTATATGTCCACTCTCGCTTTATTAGTAATATGTGATGCTCTACTTTAGCTTACTATTACTCTATTTATATAGGGATACTCCCTGAGTTCTCAATAAACATAGTCTGAATTAAATTAATAATATTAATTGCACAGTTCGCAACACTCAGCTGACAGAAGTCTTCTGAATTGGATGCGTAACTATTGGCTAGAAAAAGTGTTGTAGTGGGCTGCAAAAAAAGGCCTCTGAATAAATTCAGAAGCCTTCATAAACAGACCAGAAGGTCGGTTTATTGATTAGTTAAATATTTATTAACCTATCAGTATTAACCTCTAGGTGGTTTTTATATCAATTTCACTGCTAAAAGGTAGCAATTACTTTTACTTTATCGGTCACTTTAGCGCTATCAACATAGCCAATAGCATCGTTATTAGCAGCAACAAAATCAATAACAGCTTGGTCAGTTGTTAGTTTTTCAGGCGGGGTGCCTTTACCTGTAAATACAAGCTTTGACCAATATGCATTTAACTGACTGCTAGACTTACCTACTACTTTGTCGTTAAATTCATCAGCTACAGATGTACCATCTTGATTTATAGGATTAACTTTATCGCCATTACTAAATGACTTACTTTTTCCCAGATAAATCTTTTTTATTGTGTCAGCATCTACTGTGCTAGCATTGCTTGGATTAATAATCACAGCAACTTCTGCAAATACATTAATTGAGCACAATGAAAGTGCACTTACTAAAATTAATTTTTTCATCATAAGCTCCAATTAAAAGACAAGATCTACACCAACAGCTACAACATCCGTCTCTGTATCGGTTATATCATCTTCAAAACGACTAAAGTCGATTTTGAAAGCAGCGGAAGGGTGAAAATCATAACGTGCACCAATTGTGTATACGTTACTTTGTGCACGAAGACCTTCAAGAGCACCATTTACAGCCGAGTTTAAGGTTGGTATTGACTCAATGGTATTAAAACGTGATGAGTCATGTTTGTCATCATTGTCTTCATAAGTAAAATGAACAATTACACTGTCAATACGGTAACCAACTGATGCGTAATACTGTGACTGTTCTGGTAGTATACTGTCTTCAACCTCAAATTGTGTATATTCGGCATCAAACAAAAAGTTTTCATAATCAACAGAAAAACCAACGCCAACGAAACTCGTTTTATCTTCTTCAGTGATTAGGTCATTCGCAGTATTAGTTAAGCCACTATCAGACAATACACTTACGAGACCAATTAGGCCGCTATCCTCTGATGAAATGCTAGTGTCGGCCACAATGTATGCAGCTCGCGCACTGAACCAGTCGTATGATAGACTCCAGTTTATACCGGCTAAATTATTTAATTCAGCAGGTAATTCTGTTCCAAATACGTCAATATCACCATCGAATGCACCATAAAAGCCTTGAAGCGTAGAATCCCAATCACCTAATTGAGAGCTGTAAACTACACTAACTCCTTCATAAGTTGAAAATGGGATACCGTATACTGATTTTGGCGGACGTACCCAGCGATAAGCATAACCTACATCCAAGAAATCAGAATACTTGTAAAAAGGAACACGCATTTTACCAGCGCTAAATTGCAGTTCATCGCTGTATTCATAAGTAATGTATGCCCATTCGAATGTAGCGTCAAAGTCATCCTCTCCACGCGCAATAATTTGAGCCGTAGCTGTTAGCTTTTCATGTAGGTCTGCAGATAATTGTAAAGCGAATTTACTCTCATTTTTAAAAGAGATATCGTCATCATAGCCGTACAAAGTACTGTCACTATCCAGACTTTTACCACCGACAATTGATGCAAAACCATTAATTCTTACCTCAGCACTAGCATAGCTAGATGCTAAAACTGCACATACAGCCACTGCTACAGATAGCTTTTTCATATGTTGTTCCTATTTGTTATTTAAATGTTGATTTCTTTATTAGTATAAGTGCATAACGAGTATTTATCTAATAAACAGAACTGTTTAAGGTTTTTATTTTATTTTTAGTCAATATTATTTTGTTTTTTAATTAATCAGGTGCGAATGTTTGTGTTTAAAAATGTTTAGTACTGGGGTTGGATATAAAATATACGCCTGGTGATTTTTGTTTATAACGTCTTAATGTAACTTACAAGCCGTAAGTATTGTATTTACTACCATATAGATTTGTTAACATTTAATTATAAGTGTTTTACATAAGTTATTTAGTTTAAATGTTTATATTTTATATTGTTACATAGTCGAAATTATCAATAAGTAAAGCTAATCATAAGCAAATAACAACTTTCTAAACTGCAATTTTATCATAGTATCAGTCCTGTCTTAGCGAGGTCGGTCAAAGGAGATGGCGCGGATGAAGAAGGTAATATGGTTTTTATTATGTTTCTTTGCAATGAATGCATACAGTAACGATGAAGTAAGTTTAACTCTGGTAGGTCATATTTCACCAGTGTGCGGCTTTACTACTCAAAATAACAACCTTCAGTTTTCTTCAGATGGCCTTGCGAGTACAAAGCTAGTGATTAATTGTAATTCACCTATGCGAGTATCAATGCAATCTGAAAATGGTGGCCTGCGCCATCAGCAAAGTACTCAAATAAATGCTTATAACATTAATTGGTCAATAGAGGGGGTTTCAAGCGACGTTTCTGCAACAGCACTTGAGCTCAAATCTATGTACAATTTTGATGTTGATAAGATTTTATTTAACAGCGTAGCTAAATTACAGTTAAAACTAGATGAGCCTTTAATTTATGCCGGAAGTTACCAGGATGTGCTTCGCATAGAAATGACACCATCGGTTGTATCTGGTGGAGTTTGGTAAAACACTAACTATTAAATATAAACAAATATGTCACATGGATAAGGAATATTAAAATGAAAAAGTTAATCGTGTTATCAGCAATCGCAACTCTAACATCTGGCGCAGCATTTGCTGAAAATCTAAATGTAGGTGGTGCAGTGTCATCGATTTGTGGGGTGAGCAACATTAACACTACACAATTCTTTCAAACATTATCAGATGGTGCAACTAAAAATGTAGGCTTTGATTTGCAGTGTAATGATGTTGATGGTGCAACAATGTCATTAACAACATCTGAAGGGCACTTGCAAAATGCTGACCATGAAGATCGTGGTGTCGGCTACACTGCCAAGTTAACTGCAGGGACATTTGATTTTACGCTTTCGGCTGAGAATGGCCAAAATGATAAATCTGAGTCGCAAAGCCGTGCTGGTTCTCCAACGCTTGCAGCAGGTGGCGTAGCTGGAAATATTTTACTAACTGTAACACAAGCACCCGTTTATGCCGGTACTTATGCAGATACGCTGATGTTGGCAATAACAGCTAACTAATTAGCATAATAAAAGGCAGTAATTACTGCCTTTTAATTTAGCAGGAGGGACTCTATATGCGTTATATCTTTTTAATGATACTTTTACTCAGCTCTTATTCTACACTGGCTTTTCAAGTTAAACCAATGGTCGCAGAGCTTGAATCATCAGGTAGCCAATCACAACAAACAATTCGTATATCTAACCCTTCAGATAGTTCTTTAACTATTGAGATATCAGCTTTTGATTTACTAATTGCACCTAACGGTGATGAAACATTAAAAGCGAATGAAGAAGACTTTTTAATTATTCCCATGACTACAATTATTCCGTCCGGGAAAAGTCAGTCGGTAATTGTTCGATATATTGGGGAACCAATATTAGAAAATTCGAAAGCGTACCGTGTAGCCATTGATCAGGTATCTGTTGATTTAGAGAAAGCGGGGCAGTCAGGCGTTGGTATGTCAGTTAGCTTTAGGACTTTATTTAATGTGGTGCCTAAAGGTGCTGAGGCAAAATTATTAATTAAAAATAAACGCCAAGTAGATACAGAAACATGGAATGTGCTTCTGGAAAATACAGGCAATAAATATATTCGCTTATCGCAGGCACAGTGGCTTATTAAAGGCGATGATCAAGAGCTATTATTAGAAGGGGCTAAATTGAGTAAAGCACTGACTGGAAAAATTTTATTACCAAAATCTAGCCGTGAGGTCTCAATAAAAATTCCAACAAAATTTAATGCAGCAAGCAGTGATCTTGAGGTCAATTTTTAATGCTGCGGATATGCAGTTACTTTCTTATATATGTAATTGTAATTGCACCGACCTTTGGTGTAGAAGTAACGCCTATGGTGGTTACTTTCTCCCCTGATAGTCGTTCAAGTAACGCTTCTAGCTTGGTTCACAATCAGTTACCAAGAGACATTGCTTTTGATATCCAAATTTACGAAATTGACTTTTCTCAAGGCACGCCTAAATTAATTTCTTTAGATGACTCTCCATTGTGGGTTTTTCCTCCATCGCTATTTTTGCAACCAGGGCAAAGCCAGCAGTTGCAATTTAGATGGTTAGATAAAAAACTTCCTAGTACAGATAAAAGCTATCAAGTTAGTTTGATTGAGCAGCCCATTGCAAACCAGTCTATAAATAAACAGTCACAACTTACGATGTTGTTAAATATAAATTTAATTGTTCATTTGGATCAACCTCGATTAGTTCCTAAACTGACTATAAAAGAGCCTCATGTTGAGGATGGCTTTATCGTCACTGAAGTATTAAATGAAGGAAAAGGGGCAGGACGATTAAGTGATTATGAAATAAAAATCACTAAAAATAAAACCCTGAGCGATCGAATTTTAAAAGATCAATTAAAAGCAAACGGATACGATGTTTTTTTTGCTCCTCATAGCACCAGTGTCATAAAAGTCCCTATGCCACAATCTTTACAGGAAGGAAGTTTAAATCATCTACGTTTAGTGCTGGCTCGCTAGTTATGCGAGTTTTATTATGCATATTTTTATTGAGCTTTACTCAATTATGTTATTCAAAAATTAACCCGTCTAAAAGAACCATCGAACTCAGCGTTGAAGCAGAACTGAATAAAAATGCTATTGGTAAATTAACTCTTGCAGTTGACCCAAATGATAATTTATCACTCAAATGGAGTGAAATTAAAGTGTCATTCGAACGACTTTTATTTTCAGAAGATTTTGATTCTTTAGAGTCTAAAGTTAATAAGAATGTCATTGATACAAAAGCATTAGAGTCATTTGGATATAATATTTCATTCGATATGAGTGATTTTAGCTTAGAAATATCAGTACCTCTTACACTGACTCGCCCTCAACAGCTAAGTTTAAAATCTGATTCAAGGAATTTAACAGCATCGGAACCCGCTAAACTAAGTGGATTTGTTAATGCTTATTCAAGCTATTTTTATCAGCAAGATAAAGGCGAGGACACAACAGATGAGCTCTTAGCTATTCGCTCTGAAATGGTAGTGAGCTGGGAAGGCTGGGTTTTAGAAAACGAAGTGGAGTATTTATCTGAAGTAGCTCCTACCTCATCAAATATTAGGCGCTTAGGTACTCGTATAATACATGACCTACCGCTTAGTGGGTTACGTATATCAGTCGGTGATAATTATAGCTCAGGTAGTTATTTTCAATCAACAGCACGGGTACTAGGTTTGTCGCTTTCACATGATTTTTCGCTAGTTTCTGACAGACCTATCAGACCCAGTGCTTCTCGTAGCTTTACCTTAGAGAGTCCATCCTCTGTAGAGGTGTTAGTTGGCGAGCGGATAGTACAAAAACTTAATTTAGCCGCAGGTATATATTCTCTTGATGATATCCCCCTTAATGAAGGAAGCAATAATATTACTTTGAGGATCACTGATATAGCAGGAGTTGTGCGTTTTGTTGATTTTGACGTAACGACAGGTTTAGATCTTTTTGCTCAAGGGCAACTTGAATATGAGTTTCATTTAGGCGTTCCTTCACGCTTAGGTAGTGAGCTAGATTATGATTACGACGAGCCACTAGCCAGCTTTTATCTTGATTATGGCATTACACCTAGCTGGACAGCTGGTGCGGCAGTACAGGGTGATGAGTATTCTCAGCAGGTTGGTTTTAAAAATATTTATGCAGCTAAAATTGGACAGATTGCGTTTGAAAATGCGATAAGTTTCAATGAAAAAACAGGCCATGCTTATCGCATTGTTTATAGTAACTATAGAAATCATAGTGATAATAACACTGACATTACGGTGGGTTATGAATACTCATCAAGATATTTTACAGGCCTTGGTTATCGGCCTGATTCTCAATCTAGTTCTCGCTTAAGAGAGCATTATATTCAGGCTAATTATAGTTTTTTTTGGGGCGATAATACGCAAACATCTTTTTTTACAAGCTTATCAAGGTCATATGATGAAGCTCAATTTGATAAATCAATTGGGGTTAGTCTTTCTGGTGAGATCTATAATAGCCAATGGAGATATAGTTTAGGTGGGCAGTGGGAGGGTCTCGCTGAAGAAAGTCAATGGGATGTAAGGTTGTCTGTCACTTATAAGTTTTCTAATACTCGACGGGCTAAATTATCTCATCAATCTAGGCGTGAAAAAACACGTTTAGAATTCTCTCAAGATAGTAATCAGCGCTATGTTGGAGCTTTGAACGTAAGAGCTGGGCTTGAAAAAAATGATCAAAATGAAGCTATTTTTGATCTAAATACTCAATATAACGCGAATCGTTTTGTTATGAACTTTGATCATGGGAGTTTTTACGAGCAATTTAATGAGGACTCAGCTTACCATCAGAGCCGATTAAGCTTGGCGTCAAGTATAGCATTTGCAGATAATAGTTGGGCTGTTGGGAAACCCATATACGATAGCTTCGCTTTAGTAAAACCTCACTCTAGCCTTAAAGGAAAAAAAGTTATATTGGGGCAATATGAAGATGAATATAGGGCAGATAATGAAGACTTCGAGACTATTTTATTGAACGATATAAGTTCATACGCCTCAACCAACGTTGCAGTCGATATTGATAACTTAGCGCCAGGGTATGATATAGGTTCTGGTATTATTACTCTTTATTCACCTTATCGAACGGGTCATGCAATTACAATAGGGACTGCCGCTAACATATCAGTCATTGCAACGCTGTACGACCAACAAAAAAAGCCACTATCGTTACAGGTTGGAACGGCTATTTGTTTAGATAATAGTAGTAAGAAAGAGCATACATTTTTTACGAATAAAAAAGGACGATTTGCATTAACAGGTTTAACCGCCTGTAATTATGAAATTACACTTAAGAATGCAGAAAAGTCACATTTTACGATTGAAGTATCTGAAGGTGAACAATTACAGCGCAAAGGAGCTATTTATGTACAATAAAAAAGTAAGTTTATTATTGGGTGGTTTAGCACTATTTATTTTTACGCCTTTAATTCATGCGCAATGTGCTGCTAGGTTCGATAAGGTTGAACATATTTATGATGATTTTGAAAGCTACCATGCCTTACAGCAAATAGACTCTAAGAAAGAGTTACGTATAAGCGTTATTAATGATGAGAGTTGTCAATTACAGCTCGCGATTACAAGTGAGAACCAAGCTCAGTTAAAAGGGCAATTTCAAAGTGTTCCGTACCAAATGCAAAGTATACAGAGTCAGTTAGTTAGCACATCAACTTTAAAGTTGAGCTTTACTAATTCTTCGACGATATTGTCATTACTAATACCATCAGGAACACCGATTAAAGCTGGTGTCTATACAGATAGACTCCAAATGAAATTATACGATCAGGGGAGCAAGTTGTTAGATGAACGAGAATATAGCATTCAAGAAAATATTGTGCCTAGAACAAGTCTTTCTGTACTTGGGTATAATACATTTTCAAATACTATTAATTTGGGAGAGCTAATACCGGGTAAGGAATACACTATGTTACCTAGTTTACAAGTTGTTACTAATTCAGATATTCAATTATCTGTAAGTTCAGATAATAATGGTAAATTAATACACAGTCTCTATAGAGATAAATATGCAATTAATTACAGTCTAGATCTGGCAGGAAGTTGGCTTGAACTAAATAACGTATCACAACATAAATTCTCATATTCAGGGCAAACCGTTTACTTATTACCTTTAAAAATTCAGCTAAATGATTTTGAAAGGCAAGCTGCCGGTGAATATTCTGACATAATAAGGTTTCAAATAAGCCCACTTAACTATTAATTCTATTTAAGTTTTTTTGACACCAAAGTAATGCTTGTTGCTTATTTTTTACAGCAATTTTTTGGTAAACCTTGTGTAGGTGAACGCGAACAGTAGCTTCACTTATAAATAAAGTGTCGGCAATTGCACTTGAATGTAAGCCAGAAAATAATAAGTTTAATACTTTCATTTCTTTGCAGGTTAAGTTGTTTGATTGCAGCGTAGTTTGTTGTTCACTCGCTAGCATTTGCCTCATCCAATCATCGGTTACTGCACGAGGGAACCATAACTTTCCTTGTTCAATGGCTTCTAATCCTTGTTGAAGTAGTACTTCGTCAGTGCCTTCGTAAAACAATCCTTTTAAATTTGGCCACTCTTTTAATGCTAGTACATCGCAGTCTTTTGGGACATCAAAAATTACCAGTCCTTGGTGACCATTTTTTAGCATGAATTGATTAATAAGTTCATAATTGGTAATGACGTTTAAAGCTTGATAATTAACAAGTAAAACGTTGAAGTCAGCTGCAACACAAAAAAGTGAAGTGTAATTTGGATTTGTGAAGCATTTGAGGCTTTTATCAGCTGTGTTTTCAATATTCATAATATTCTATCCATAGACTACATTTTAGTACTATATTCTTATTTTTAGTTAATTTCAATGATAGGAGAATATGTTGTAGCTCTTTTTTTATACACTAAAGTACATGTGTAAAGTACGTTTTATGTGCTTTTTAAAATTGTATTTATGCGGTTTTTTGTTTTAAAACAGCTTTTTAGTGAGGTTGATATTAATGTTCTTTATTTATGATAATCCACCTAAAGCTAACAATGTCTAAATTGCTTTTATTCTTTATACATTTATTCAAATAATTTATACATTTCTTCACAATTCTGTCATATAATACCCATCCAGAGGAAAGATGCATTACGCATCTTTTTTTATGCCTGAAATTTATACTCTTAAGTATAAATGCATAACTAAATCACACGGTATCCTTTGGAGAATATTTTGAAATTACGTAACCTCTCACAGCTAAGTCTAGCAATTTTTGCTGCACTCACTACCTCTGTAAACGCCGAAGAAACTAAAAAAACAGCTAAACAAGACGCATTTGAAAAGATAGAAGTCACAGCTCGTAAACGTACAGAGAGCCTGTTTGAATCTCCAACCGCTATCACTTCAATTGGCGCTAACCTAATTGATAAAGCCAATATGAGTAACCTAGAAGATATTGGTAAATATGTTCCAAATTTAAATATTACCCGCTATGGCGTGGGCAATTCTGCGCATGCGTCTGTATTTATCCGCGGTATAGGTTTGCAAGATCACATAATAACTACCGATCCGGGTGTGGGTGTGTATCTTGATGGTGTGTACTTAGGTCGTCAAATGGGTTCTAACTTATCATTACCTAATGTTGAGCGTGTTGAAGTGCTTCGTGGCCCGCAAGGTACTTTATATGGTCGTAATACATTAGGGGGCGCTGTAAATGTAATTACAAAGCAACCTGGTGATGAAGGGATTGTTACTACTACAGCTAAGCTGGGAAGTCGTGGACGTATTGCCGGTGATGTTTATTTTAATAACTCACTAACAGATGATGTAAGTATGTCTGCAAGTGCATCGTACAAAACACGTGATGGTGTGGGCGAAGCTGTTAATTTAGCAAACCCAGAAAAAGAAATTGGTGAAGAAGAAGAATTTAGTGGTCGTGTTGCACTTAAATGGCAAGCAAATACCGACTTAGCATTCACTTTTTCTTTAGATGGTGTTGATAACGAATCTGGCCAATCGCCTTATACAATTGAATTGACAGACCCACTAGACTCAAATGATGTTTTTAATGGCGACTTCCCATTATTGACTCAAGATTTAATTCCATCAGACCCTGATGATTTAGGCACAACTGTTGCGGGTATTGAATCTACCTCTTACTCAGGTTGGGGCACATCGTTTTCAGCCGATTGGGCAATTAACGATACTTATACCACTAAGTTTATCTCAAGCTACCGTACATCTGAGTATGAAGGTGGCCTAGATGATGATGCATCACCTTTAAACTTGTCTGAGTTTCCAGAGGAAGGCGGTGCTGATCAGTACTCATTTGAAGTTCAGCTAAATGCAACATTCGATAATATGGACTTTGTATCTGGTCTTTACTTTTTTAATGAAGATGGCTTTACACGTTCAGGCCCGTTCGTATTTAGCCCATTTAATACACCTAATGGCTTGTTGAATGATGGTGTAACAGAATCATTTGGCGGTTACGGCGAATTTGAAATTAACCAAGAAACTAATTCGTATGCAGCATATATAAATGCTAGCTACGATTTAACTGACGATTTAACGGTAGGTGGTGGCCTTCGTTATTCAAAAGATGAAAAAGATGCAAATGCTATATTCCCATCATTTCCAACTCGTAAATATGTAAGTGCAGATTTTGATGCGGTTACGTGGGATGTAAATGCATCTTATCAGCTTAGCAATAATATGAATGTTTATGGCCAGATTCAAAAAGGCTATCAAACAGGTGGTTTTCCACCGCGTCCATTTGGTGGACCAGATCAATTTGTATCGTTTGACGAAACAAAAGCGATTAACTACGAAATGGGCTTAAAAGGCCAAGTACACGAAAATGTATCTATGATGCTTGCGGTATTTGTGACTGATTACACCGATTTAGCATTGCCGTTTTCAGATCCAACAGCGGGTGGTGGCTTTGTAACAATTGTAGAAAATGCAGGTCAATCTAAAGCGCAAGGTATTGAGCTTGAAACAATCGTTGCTATTACCGATGACTTTACTATTCGTAGTGCAGTTGGTTATTTAGATTCTGAAATAACAGAAGTGGCTGAGGGTGTACAAGGCATAGGTAAAGGCGATTCACCAGCACTGACACCACGCTGGACTGTCATGGTTGCACCTTCTTACTTTATGGATTTAGAGAGTGGCGCAACACTTGCGTTTAATGCTAATTATTCGTATCGCAGTGAAATGCAAGGTCAATCAGTTTACAACCAAAGTGAGACCATTGATTCTCGTGAACTAGTTGGTTTTAATATTTCGTACACTAATCCATATGGCGATATGGAAGTTACACTGTATGGTGAAAACGTTCTAAACGAAGTTTACGATGTTGGTCGCCTACAACAATCAGGTTTTGTTGGTGTAATGCGTAGTAATGACCGCAGTGAATTTGGTTTGAAATTCAAAAAAGATTTTGAGCTATAAACTAAAATCAAGTAAATAAAATTCAATGTAATTGACGTTTATTTTTCATAATAAAGGCCGAATCATGCTGTGATTCGGCCTTACTATATTCAATAGTAAAATTATTATCCACATAATTTAAATCCCTAATTTAAATTGCTGATTTAAAACAATCAACATAACCACTTTTAAGTATTTGTATCAGCTAAAATGCGCCTTTTTAGTTTGTGTAAAGGCTTGGTTGTTCGTTACAATGGCGCCACTTAATTGCCAAACGGACTCAGTGATGAAAATTCTTGCCGATCAAAATATGCCTTTAGTTGAGCAGTACTTTGCAGACTTTGGTGAGGTTGAGCGTTTTGATGGTCGTAAATTAATGCCTGAACAATTAATAAATGTAGATGTACTCCTTACTCGTTCAGTGACTAATGTTAATCATGAACTATTGGCACAAGCTAACAAGCTGAGCTTTGTGGGCACTGCCACAATTGGCATTGACCATATTGATACGCAATTACTACATGATAGAAATATTGCTTTTACCAGTGCTCCTGGTTGTAATGCCGTCGCTGTAGCTGAATATGTAATTAGTAGTTTATTTGCATTAAGCCAAGAAAATGCGCGCCCATTGTGTGGTCAAACAATTGGTATTGTAGGAATGGGTAACATTGGCACGTGTTTGTCGCAAAAATTAAAAGTATTAAATGTCGACGTACTGTTATGCGATCCAATTAAGCACGAACAGGGCTTACTACAAGAGCATGTAGCGCTTGATGAGTTATTAGCGCAATCAGATGTTGTTACTTTTCATGTTCCACTTATTAAAAGTGGCGAGCACAAAACGCTGCACATGATGAATAAAGAGCGATTACAAGCACTTAAACCAGGAACCACGCTAATTAATGCAAGCCGAGGCGATGTAATTGATAACCAAGCATTGCTTGAGGTAATGGAAGCTGGGGCTGATTTAGATATAGTACTTGATGTATGGGAAAAAGAGCCCAATATTCTAACTGAATTACTAGAGCATGTGCGTTATGCCAGTGTGCATATCGCAGGGCATACACTTGAGGGGAAAGCACGAGGTACACAAATGTTGTATCAAAAATTGTGTGACCTAAAAGGTGTAGAAGTGAGTAAATCGTTGGATGATTTTTTACCAATACCTGCTATTACAAATGCAACTGTTACGCAAAGCCTAAGCGAGCAAGATATTGCCCGTTTGGTGCATTTAATTTATGACGTACGCCGCGATGACGGAATTTTACTTCGTCATTTAGAAGGTGAGGGCTTTGATAGTTTACGTAAAAACTATCCGGTAAGGCGAGAATTTAGCACCTTATTCCTACAAGGTGATAGCCCACAACTAGCAGCACTTAGTCAACTTGGCTTTAGCATAGCTAAATAATTATTTAACTAACGATGTTGTTTTAATGTCGTTTATAGAGGAAGAAATATGTCGCAAAAATATAACGTTGCCGTACTTGGCGCTACTGGTTTAGTAGGCCGTCAAATCATTGAAACGCTAGCAGATCGTAAGTTTCCTGTAGATCAGCTTTTTTTACTTGCGAGCAGCCGCAGCGCAGGTGAAGACATAAAGTTTCGTGGTGAGACCATTGAAGTACTTGACGTTGAAGGCTTTGATTTTAGCCAAGCGCATATAGGTTTGTTTTCTGCTGGTGGTAGTGTATCTGAAAAATATGCTCCTATTGCTGCTGATGCCGGCTGTATTGTAATCGATAATACATCGCACTTTAGAAATGACTTCGAAATTCCTTTAGTCGTGCCAGAAGTTAATGCTTCAAGCCTAGCTGATTTTAGAAACCGTAATATTATTGCTAACCCTAACTGTTCAACTATTCAGATGATGTTAGCACTTAAGCCAATTTATGATGCGTACGGAATAGACCGTATAAATGTATCTACTTACCAAGCTGTATCGGGTGCAGGTAAAGAGGCGGTTGATGAACTTGCAAAGCAAACAGCTAATTTAATGAATGCACGCCCTATGGATAATAAAGTATTTCCGAAGCAAATTGCATTTAACGTTATTCCTCAAATTGATAGCTTTGAGGATAATGGCTATACACGCGAAGAAATGAAAATGGTAAATGAAACTCATAAAATTTTGGGTGATACCACTATTGCAGTAAATCCTACATGTGTACGTGTTCCCGTGTTTTTTGGTCACTCAGAATCAATTAATATTGAAACGCGCATGCCTTATGACTTTGAACACGTTAAGCAACTTTTAAAAGACGCGCCTGGTGTCGAGCTAATTGATGATGAAGGTGATTACCCTACAGCAGTGTCTGACGCTAGTGGTAACGATACTGTTTATATAGGCCGATTACGTGCTGATATTTCTCATCCTCATGGATTAAACATGTGGGTTGTAAGTGATAACACTCGCAAAGGTGCTGCAACTAACAGTATTCAAATTGCAGAAGAGCTTATTGCTAATTACATGTAATAGTTAATAGCGCTGAACACATTTTAGAAGCGGTAAACATTATTTGTTTGCCGCTTTTTGTTTATAGAGCTTGTCAGTTTTTTGCCGTTTATTTTTAAAAGTATAAAAACTGATTGATAACACTCAATAAATTAATATTTATAAAGATGTTTTAAGGCATTTATTTTCAAGGTGTTGCGATGGATATTAAGCCTTAACTGGTTTATAGTTTGTAATTGGAATAGAGCTTGCAATAAAAATAGATTGTAATAATAAATGCGAGTCAGTCATTTGGCTGATAACAGCAATAATCAACAATATTTATGCACTTAAGCTTTAAGTGTTTTGTTAATATTTAAATATTAAAGGATCAGCATGCGCGGTTTAGTTACACTTATTATATTAGCGTCTGCATTGATAGTAACGCCAGTTTACTCTCAAGACAGTACCCAATTAAAGGGGCCTAAAGGCGTTGACTATGGTGCGCAAGGGCGATCTATTGGGCCAATTAAACCAACAGACACACTTTGGCGTATAGCGGCTAAAGTGCGCCCAGATAACTCCGTCAGCATTTATCAAGTTATGCAGGCCTTGTATAACAAAAACCCCAACTCATTTTTAGAACAAAATCTTAATCATATTCAAAATGGTGCCTATTTAAAAATCCCTACTTTAGCCGAAATAAAAGGTGTAAATACACAGCTTGCAAAACAACGCTCAGAGCAAGATGATGCGTTATGGGAAAAGAAAAAAAATGGCACGCTTACACAAAGTGAAATTAACTCAGCGCAAACCAAAGTAACTCAAGCACGTAAAATTGACGTAGATGATGCTAAAAAAGAAATACAGAAAGAATTAAATGAAATGAAAACAGAGCAAAGTACCAAGCTGGTTGAGTTACAACAACAGTTTAAGAACTCTGTAGGTAATGTAGAAGAAATTTTAGTTGAGAATAATAATCTTAAAAAACAATTATCAGGTATTTCAAACGAACTCGAAAACTTACGCTTACAGTTAGGACAAGACAGTGAGATTCAAAATCAATTAAAAGAACTAATTGTTAAGCAAAACGAGATTATTGCACAACAAAAAAAACAAGAGATAGTACCAAAAGAATCGTTTGATTTAAGCTCATTATTTTCAAATCCGATAGTGCTGGGTTTATTAATGTTTATTCCTGGGCTACTGATTATTTTTGCAATTGTTATGTTTTTACGCAAACGAGCAAGTAATCAAGAAGAGCCACAAAACGATGATGACTTTTTACCACAAACCCCAATTTACACTGGCGATGATGATTTAGGCCCAAGTTTAAATGACGATCCAATTGTACCCGACCCTTTAGATGACTTGAGTGTTCAACTTGATGATAATCTCGAAAATGATATGTTGCCTGATGATGATTTAGATGACGGCCTAGATGATTTTTCAGGTGGTGAGAATTTACTCGATCAGGATGAGCTTGAAAGTCTACTAAGTGATGACATTGTTTTTGATGATGAAAATACCGATGACGATGATGAACTCGATATTTTTATGCAGCAAGGGTTTGATCAGCCTTCAGATGAAGGTTTAGAGGATATTGATTTAGACGTATCTGATGAACCAATAAACAATGATGAGATTTTAACTAATGACGATTTAGATAGCCTGTTTGATGAAGATGACAGTCTACCTGAGTTTGATGCAGTGCAAACAAACGAAGCTTTAGAAGATGATAGCTTAGAATCCCATGATGAAATGGCGGCATTAAGTGAAGAGCTTGCAGATGATGATAATTTTGATATAGATGAATTATTAGATCAAACATCAACAGAATTAGATACCTCAAATAACACTTCAGCTGAACTTGATACAAGCGACGACTTTGATTTAGACGATATAGATAGCTTAATTGATGAAGCGAATGACCCAAAAAGTGATGTGGTAGATGACTCAATTGATGCAGAGTTACTCGACGAAGATGAACTTCTAGAAGAAAGCGACGATTTTGATTTAGATGACATAGATAGCTTAATTGATGAAGCAGCGGTTGACACTGCAGATGATTCATTAGTTGAGGAAAGCGACGATTTTGATTTAGATGACATAGATAGCTTAATTGATGAAGCAGCGGTTGACACTGCAGATGATTCATTAGTTGAGGAAAGTGATGACTTTGATTTAGACGACATAGATAACCTAATTGATGAGGCAGCAGTTGATACTGCAAATGATTCATTAGTTGAGGAAAGTGACGACTTTGATTTAGACGACATAGATAGCTTAATTGATGAGGCAGCAGTTGATACTGCAAATGATTCATTAGTTGAGGAAAGTGATGACTTTGATTTAGACGACATAGATAACCTAATTGATGAGGCAGCAGTGGATACTGCAAATGATTCATTAGTTGAGGAAAGTGACGACTTTGATTTAGACGACATAGATAGCTTAATTGATGAGGCTGCAGTAGATACTGTAGATGATTCATTAGTTGAACAAAGCGATGATTTTGATTTAGACGACATAGATAACCTAATTGATGATGAACTAAAAAATTCAGATGTAAGAGATTCAGAAATTGATAATGCATTAGCAGACTCAGTTGAGGATTTAGCAGATGCTCAAGAAGAATTAAATGTTGATGATATTGAGTCGCTTGCTTCATCATTAAATGAAGAACCCGAGCTTGACGATGAGCCTGAACTTGCAGAAGAACCTGAGCTTGAAGAAGAACCTGAGCTTGAAGAAGAGCCTGAGCTTAAAGAAGAGCCAGAGCTTGAAGAAGAGCCGGAGCTTGAAGAAGAGCCGGAGCTTGAAGAAGAGCCAGAGCTTGAAGAAGAGCCAGAGCTTGAAGAAGAGCCAGAGCTTTTAGAAGAACTTGAGCCTTTAGAAGAGCCAGAGCTTGAAGAAGAGCCGGAGCTTGAAGAAGAGCCAGAGCTTGAAGAAGAGCCAGAGCTTGAAGAAGAGCCAGAGCTTGAAGAAGAGCCAGAGTTTTTAGAAGAGCCTGAGCTTGAAGAAGAACCAGAACTTGTAGAAGAGCCAGAGCTTGAAGAAGAGCCAGAGCTTGAAGAAGAGCCAGAGCTTGAAGAAGAGCCAGAGCTTGAAGAAGAGCCAGAGCTTGAAGAAGAGCCAGAGCTTGAAGAAGAGCCAGAGCTTGAAGAAGAGCCAGAGCTTGAAGAAGAACTTGAGCCTTTAGAAGAGCCTGAGCTTGAAGAAGAGCCAGAGCTTGAAGAAGAACCAGAACTTGTAGAAGAGCCTGAGCTTGAAGAAGAACCAGAGCTTGAAGAAGAACCAGAACTTGAAGAAGAGCCAGAGCTTGCAGAAGAGCCTAAGCTTGAAGAAGAGCCAGAACTTATAGATGTAACGGTTGATGATTTTTCAGACACATCAGAGTCGCTTCTTGATCCTGAAGATGCACTTGAAGAATACACAGATGATACTTTAAAGAGCGTTGATGAGCTTTTAAGTGAGCTACAACAGGCCACTGATGACGACTATATAGAAACACCTGATTGGTCTTTAGATGAGCTTGATGATGATCTTGAAGAAATAGAAGTTGATCTTGGTGACGATCCGCTAGCGGGCGACGATGACTCAGATCTTACTGAAATTGAAGAGCAGCTTGATAGCGAACTTGTAACGCCAAGTGAAGAGTTAGATGAATACCCTGAACTTGAATTAGACGATGCTCAATCATTATTAGAGGATGAGCCTTCGTTTGAGCCACAAGAGCTTAAAGACGATGCATCGGGTGATGAAAATGCAGTAGCACTTAGTCAAACAGAGAAAGATCTCGCCAATGCGCTTATGGCAGAAGGTGATTTAGATAGTTTAGAAGATGATTTTGATGATGAAATTTTAATTGATAATGACTTCTCTGAATTAGAAACTGAAGATGAGTTGCTTAATGATGATTTACTTCAAGATATTAATGATGAGATTGAATCTGCGGAATCACCAAGTTTAAAAGAGGACACTAAACCTCTTAACCTTGATGAAGTTCAAGAAACATTAGAAAGTGAGTTGCCATTTACCCCTGAAGAATTACAAGGGGATGATTTAGATGACGAGGCACCGGGAATAGCTTCTAGTCAGGCTGAGCAAGATTTAGCAAATGCGCTTATGACAGATGCTGGTTTAGATAATTTTAAAGATAGCTTAGAAGATGATTTTGATGATGAACTATTAATTGATAATGACTTCTCTGAATTAGAAACTGAGATTGTAGACGAATCGCTTGATGATGATTTACTTCAAGAAATTAATAATGAGGTTGATTCTGTTGAACCACCAAGTATTGAAGATGACATCAAACCTCTTAACCTTGATGAAGTTCAAGAAACATTAGAAAGTGAGTTGCCATTTACCCCTGAAGAATTACAAGGGGATGATTTAGATGGTGAGGCACCGGGAGTCGCTTCCAGCCAAGCTGAGCAAGATTTAGCAAACGCACTTATGGCAGATGCTGATTTAGATAGTTTAGAAAATGATTTTGATGATGAGATTTTAATTGAAAATGATTTTTCTGAATTAGATGCTGAATTTGACGAAGATAGTTTAGAGCAAGCGCTAACTGATGAGTTATCAGACGAATCGCAAGAGCAAACAAATGCAGAGCGCGAAGCACAGTTAACAAGCTTAGATGAAGTGGGTAGCACTGATATTAGCTCTGACGACGAACTTGATGAAGAGTTTATGTCGAATTTGACGCAAACTGATTTTGATTCATTACTTAGTGAGTTAGCAGAGCCTGAAGACTTAAGTGTTGATGACAGCAGTGAATTTGATGTTGACTTTGACAGCTTGCTAAAAGAAGACTTAGAGACAGATGATTCATTAACTACAAAAGAGTCACTTGTTGAAGGTAGTGATGTTGAGCAACTTGATAATGACGAATTTGTAGATATTGATTCATTATTAGAAGAAAGTGACGACGCTGAACTTGAACACGAACCTTACACCGACGTTAATATGGATGTCGGTTTGAGTGAGTTTGATGCATTACTTGCCGGTGATAACCCAACGGATGTTGATGCTGAAAGTGGTGGCTACTCAGCTAAACTTGATTTAGCGCGTGCTTATATTGAAATTGATGATTTTGATTCTGCGCTTAAAGTTATTGAGGATGTCATTAACAAAGGTCCTGAAGAAGTTCAAGAGGAAGCACTTAGCTTAAAAGCTAAACTAAAATAATTAAAATGTTTATAAGAACCCGTATCTAGCTTAGCTAAATACGGGTTTTTTTATGTGTATTGGTTTGATTACGACAGGTCTCCTTTTATTGCATCGTTAGATAGCATAAAATGCCTCGTTCATTAGCACAGTAGGTAAAACGGTAATTATGCGAGTAGCACTTGGAGTTGAATACAACGGCGCACGTTATAGTGGTTGGCAGCGTCAATCACATGTAAATAGCGTACAGCAAGAAGTAGAAAAAGCGTTGTCGCGTATTTGTAATCATCCTGTTGAAGTTATATGTGCAGGGCGTACAGATGCTGGTGTGCACGGTACAGGCCAAGTAATACACTTTGAAACGCAAGCCGATCGCGATATGGTCGCATTTACACTAGGTATGAATACTTTAATGCCTAAAGATATTGCTATTCGCTTTGCCCAACCGGTTGCTGATGACTTTCATGCCCGTTTTAGTGCTACAGCTCGTCGTTATCGCTATGTTATTTATAACTCCCCCCTACGAGGTGCGGTATTAAACGAGGGGGTTACGCATTTTCATCATCATCTTGATGAAACAAAGATGCAAGAGGCGTGTCAGTACTTAATAGGTAAACACGATTTCACCTCTTTTAGAGCGATACATTGCCAAGCGAATACACCGACAAGAACAATTCATCATCTGTCGGTACAGCGCCAAGGTACTTACGTTATTATTGATATTAAAGCGAATGCATTTTTACATCACATGGTACGTAATATCACAGGCAGCTTAATGGATGTTGGTTTACATAAACAACAACCTATATGGATAAAAGAGCTACTTGATTGTAAAGAACGCGCAAAGGCCAGTGCTACCGCTAAGGCTGCTGGTTTGTATTTAGTGGATGTTGACTACCCTGAGCAATTTAATATTCCTCAAACACCTTTAGGCCCTTTATTTTTGCCTGATATAGATGTGGTATAAGTACTTTTTATGAGCACTTTTAACTACTAAGACCAGTTTTTTATACCGCGTTAGTGTAATTCATGTTTTAATTGAAAAAATTTGTCTGCTAATTGCTATTAGCAGGCTCGCGACACAGAACAGTATTAAGAGAGTTGCAAATGAGTTGGCTAGAAAAAATCTTACCTAAAACGACAAAATCATCAGGTCGTAAAGAAATCCCAGAAGGTGTTTGGGCTAAGTGTACATCGTGTGATTCAATTTTATATAAAGCTGAATTAGAAAAGTCATTAAACGTATGTCCTAAGTGTGACCATCACATGCGTGTTAGTGGCCGTAAGCGCCTAGAGCACTTTTTAGATGAAGGTGATCGTCAAGAGCTTGGTACACAACATGAGCCTAAAGACATTCTTAAGTTTAAAGATTCTAAAAAGTACTCTGACCGTATCAGTGCAGCCCAAAAAGCAAGTGGTGAAAAAGATGCACTTGTCGCTATGAAAGGCCGATTAAAAGGTATTCCAGTGGCAGCGGTAGCATTTGAGTTCTCATTTATGGGTGGTTCAATGGCTTCTGTTGTTGGCGCTCGCTTTGTTGATGCTGTTGATCAATGTTTAGAGCATAACATGCCGCTTATTTGTTTTTCTGCATCAGGCGGAGCACGTATGCAAGAAGCGCTTATGTCGCTTATGCAAATGGCTAAAACAAGTGCTGCACTTGCAAAAATGACGGAAAAAGGTCTTCCATTTATTTCAGTAATGACCGACCCGACAATGGGTGGTGTATCTGCATCACTTGCTATGCTGGGTGATATTAACGTTGCTGAACCTAAAGCGTTAATTGGTTTTGCAGGTCCTCGTGTTATTGAGCAGACTGTTCGCGAAACATTACCTGAAGGTTTTCAGCGTAGTGAATTTTTGCTAGAACATGGTGCAATTGACATGATTATTGACCGCCGTGAAATGCGCGATACCCTTGCACGCATTTTAGCTAAATTTATGAACTTGCCTTCTACGGAACAAGAGCATAGAGTAGCGTAAATTTCAGCTTTACTGATTACACGCTATGACAAAAACAATTCCTAGCCAATCATCAAGCCTTGATGATTGGCTTTTTTATTTAGAAAGTGTTCACCCAGCTAACATTGCAATGGGTTTAGAACGAGTTGCTAATGTTGCCAACAATATTGGCCTTTTAAACACTCCAAGTAAAATTATTCTTATTGCCGGTACAAACGGTAAGGGCACCACTGCACGTTGCTTAGAGTCGCTATTACTAGCGCAAGGTTTTAGCGTGGGCACTTACGCATCTCCTCATTTAATTCGTTATAACGAGCGTGTACGAGTTAATGGCGAAGAACTGGCAGACCAACTCCATATAGATTCTTTTCACCAGCTTGAGCAAGGCCGTAAAGACACTCCTCTGACTTATTTTGAATATGGTACTTTGGGTGCGTTGGCAATTTTTAAACGCTGTAAGGTCGATTATGTATTACTAGAGGTTGGTCTAGGCGGGCGCTTTGATGCTACAAATATAGTAACTCCCTTTGCAAGCGTGATCACCACTATCGATTTAGATCATAAAGAGTACCTAGGTGATACACGAGAGTTAGTGGCTTATGATAAAGCCGGTATTTTTCGTGAAAATACGCCTGCTATTATAGGGGATTTAAATATTCCTCACACAATGACTGATTACGGCAAAGAAATTAATGCCAATATGACGTTGTCGGGCAGTGACTTTATTTTCAAAGAGAATACTGAGAGCTTTAATTGGCAATATAAAGAACATAATCTTGTAATAGATAAGCCAGCAATACCGTGTCAAAATGCAGCAACGGCGTTAACTGCGCTAAGCGTTTTAAACTTATTACCAAGTGAGCAAGTCATACGAAGTTGCCTCGCTAATTTAGTTGTAGAAGGGCGGTTTCAGCAGTTAAGCGCTGAGCCTTTAGTCTTTACCGATGTAGCACATAACCCTGAGTCGGCGCGTTATTTAGCCAATAAGTTATCAAGCTATAAAGATAAAGGCTTTAAAATTCATGCATTAGCCGCTATGCTTGCTGATAAAGATAAAGTGGGTGTACTTAAAGAAGTAAGTCACTTGGTCGATGAGTGGTCATTAGCGAGCTTAAGTGGTCCGCGAGGCGACACTGCAAGTAATTTACAAAATGCGCTGCAGGGTATATCTCATCATAATACTATCAATAGCTATGATAGTGTGGCACAGGCACTGAGTGTAATTTTACCAAAACAACAAAGTGATACTATGTTGATTGTATTTGGTTCATTTTTTACAGTGGCCGGCGCTATTAATTACTTTAAAAAATAGAGAGGATGTCGGTGAACTCAAGTTTTATTAATCGCTTAGTCGGAACAAGTATAGTAGTGATCGCAGCAATTGTGTTTATCCCTAATATACTCGATGGCGAAAAAGTGCATTATAAAGAAGGCTTTAAAGCGATACCTGATCGCCCTGAGTTCAAAACAATCGATCTTCAAGAGTCAATTGATGAAAACATGGCTAATGCTGAGCCACTAAAACAAGATGAAATTGAAGATATTCAAGCTGACGATGAAGCTTTTGAGCAGCAAAACGCTATGGATGAGAGTGACTACGCTGTAGAGAATAAAGTTGTTGAAGCGACTATTGAACCCAAAGCTACACCGAGCACTAAGGCACCGGTTCAAGCTAAACCAAAACCTATTGCGCCTCGTAAAAGTGATGAAAACCTAACAAGTATGGCTTACGTTATTCAATTAGGTAGTTTTTCACATGTTGCAAATGTAAAAGCATTACAGGCTAAATTAAAAGTTGAAGGGTTTAAAACGTTTACTAAACCGATTAAAACCCCAAATGGGACGTTAACCAAGGTATTTGTTGGTCCTTCGCTTGATAAAAATGAATTACAAAAGCAGCTTCCCCAGCTGAAAGAGCTTACTAAATTAAATGGTAAAGTTACGCAATACGAAGTAACAAAATAATTAAAAAAAGGCTTGTATCACAAGCCTTTTTTTATTTATTTATATTTGTTTTTATCATTATCTTTATCTCACAATACCCATTCTATAATGTTAATTTTTTGTATTGACTACAACCCAGTAATCTCCCGTTTAAACTTGCATACTAACGATGTTTGGGTATAGAATGCGCCCCAAATTAGCGACTAATTGGTTCTTATGATCTGGGTTGATTACGCCATTATTGGCATCATTGCATTGTCTACCATCATCGGTTTAATACGCGGCTTTGTAAAAGAAGCAATGTCATTAGCGGTATGGGCTGGCGCCTTTATCATCTCTAGCTTATTTTACCAATATTTAGCTTCCTTCCTAACAACCATTTCTGAACCCCTTTTAAGAAATGCTGCGGCCATAGCCATATTATTCTTTGCGACGCTACTGTTAGGCGGTTTACTAAACTACATTTTAGGTGAACTTGTACATCGTACTGGTTTATCGGGTACCGACCGTGTCTTTGGCATAGTGTTTGGTGCTCTACGAGGCGTGTTGGTCGTGAGCGCGTTACTCTTCTTTCTTGATGCTTTTACTGGTGCACCCAATACGCACTGGTGGGGCAATTCTATTTTGATTCCAGAATTTGGCTTTGTTGTTGAATGGTTCTTTTCGTACCTAGAAAACAACTCGAGCTTTTTAAATTCAGTAAACCGTTAATCGGCGAGGATAAATTACATGTGTGGTATCGTTGGAATAGTCGGAACATCCCCTGTGAATCAGGCGATTTATGATGGCTTAACTGTTTTGCAGCACCGTGGTCAAGATGCCGCGGGTATCATTACCATTGAGAATAATACGTTTAGCTTGCGCAAAGCAAATGGCCTTGTGAAAGATGCCTTTCACACACGTCATATGAAACGACTACAAGGTACAATTGGTCTTGGCCATGTGCGCTATCCTACAGCAGGATCTTCAAGCTCATCTGAAGCACAGCCTTTTTATGTTAACTCACCGTTTGGTATAGCACTTGCCCATAATGGCAACCTTACTAATGCAGAAGCTTTAAAAGAGCAGTTATTCTCAGAAGCACGTCGTCACGTTAATACAACATCAGATTCTGAAATTTTACTTAATATCATGGCACATGAATTAAGCAAATCTGATAAGTTGCATTTAGACCCTGAAGATATTTTTACTGCGGTAACCGAAGTAAACAATAAAGTAAGCGGTGGTTATGCAACTATTGCTATGATTATCGGCCACGGCATTGTTGCTTTTCGCGACCCTAATGGTATTCGCCCACTTGTATTTGGTAAACGCGAAACCGAAAAAGGTACTGAGTACATGTTTGCCTCAGAAAGCGTTGCGTTGAAACCGGACGGTTTTGAGTTTGTACGTGATGTAGCCCCTGGTGAAGCTATATATGTTACAGAAGAAGGTGAATTCCATTCACTTAGTTGTGCTGATAAGGCATCTTACTCGCCGTGTATTTTTGAATTTGTTTATTTTGCTCGACCTGATTCAACAATAGACCGTATGTCTGTGTACGCAACACGCGTAAACATGGGGACTAAACTAGGCGAAAAAATTGCACGTGAATGGGCTGATAAAGACATTGATGTAGTTATCCCAATCCCAGAAACTTCATGTGATGTAGCACTGGAAATCGCACGTGTACTTGATTTACCGTATCGCCAAGGTTTTGTTAAAAACCGTTATATTGGTCGTACATTTATCATGCCTGGCCAAGAGATGCGTAAAAAATCAGTGCGTCAAAAGCTAAACGCAATTGATCGCGAGTTTAAAGGTAAAAACGTATTATTAGTTGATGACTCAATTGTTCGTGGTACAACATCAGCACAAATTGTTGAAATGGCCCGAGAGTCTGGCGCTAAAAACGTTTACTTTGCATCAGCGGCACCTGAAATACGCTTCCCTAATGTGTACGGTATTGATATGCCTTCAGCCGCTGAGCTTATTGCTCACGGACGTGAAGTAGAAGATATTAATGCAAGTATTGGTTCTGACGGTTTAATCTTTCAATCGTTAAAAGATTTAATTGCTGCGGTTAGCCAAGAAAACCCTGAAATTACTAAGTTTGAAACTTCAGTATTTGATGGCCAATATATTACTGGCGATATTGATCAAAACTATTTAAACCGTATTGATAAGCTACGTAACGATTCAGCAAAAAGCACCCGCGAAAGTGCAATGTCTTCAGGTTTAGAAATACACAACCAAGACGAAAACGAAGCTGATTAATGGTTATTAGTAAAAATCATTAAATATAAAAAAAGGAGCTAATTAGCTCCTTTTTTGCGAAGGAAAGAAAGGGAACATTTCTATCAAACACGACTCTTTTTTTAGGTGAAATTTATTAAGTAAACATTGGGCTAACAATCCCATTTGTCCAAAGCATAGCTGTTACAGCTAAAATAATAACCAGTAATATTAATCCACACGTTACTACCGAGCTGGCGTAAATAAAGCCACGCTCTTCTGGGATATGCATAAGTATTGGTACGCCGGTGTAGAGTAAATAAACCGAGTAAGCCAGTGCAATAATTCCAATACACACTACAAACCAAAGTACAGGCCAAAAAGCGGCGAGTGCCGACATAAACACTGGTGTTGCAGTATATGCTGCAAGTTCAAGTGTTTGTGTAAATGTAGGTTTAGAGCCAAATGTAACCGCCATCCAATGGGCTAAATACGCCAATGCAAAAACACCCGCTATTAAAGCAAAATACATTGCACCTGCAATTAGCAGTGCACTATCGTGCGTTAAAAATACGGGATTGCCTGCACCTATGCTCCATCCTAAATAAACAGATGAGTAGTAGCCCATTATTGAAGGAAATAAAGCAATCAGTAAAATATGCGACAAACTATAGGTTAAACTTTCATGGCGATTATCTATTGTTTGCCATTCTTCAAGTGGGTGAGCATAAATGCCCCAGAGGTGATTTAGTATCATAGTACTTACTCCATAAAAGGAACGTATTATTGTTTTGGTTGATTTATTTTTATACAGTCTATGTACAGTTATGGTTCACTTATTTTGCAAAGTCAAGTTAACTCGTTATTAACATTTAGACGCAGATAAGGGCTTTGATTTATCCCAAGCAAAATTTCGTGTTAAAATAACGGTCTATCAAATTTATTTAGTAATGAGCAGTCAACGTGCCACATAGCCAACTTTTAGAGCCGATTAATAACTTTTTATTGTGTACCACCCCAGAGCAATGGGTGGAGCAAGCAATTAAAAAAGAAAACTTATCAGTCATTTTAATAGATCACTTAATTTGTGAATTAAAAGCAGCTCAAAGTGCGATGTTTTTAATACGTAAATACGCGGTAGATAAAGAGGGTAGTGATGCATTACTCGAGTGGCTAAAGCCATTTGAAACGCTTATTTACAAACGAGAAGGGAATTGGCGCGATCTGGCTGCTAAAAATAAGCTCACTAAATCAATAATTCCTAAATCGAGTTCTCCATACGGGCAAGGTCTAATCGATAAAATGGTTTTGCTGATAAAAGAAGAGCTGCATCACTTTTATCAAGTGCTCGAAATTATGGACGAGTACGGTGTTGAGTATCAAAGTATTACACCATGTCGTTACGCAAAAGGTATGCTTCGTCATGTTAAAACGTTCGAGCCCGATGCATTAGTCGATAAGCTAATAGTAGGCGCTTATATTGAGGCGCGTTCGTGTGAGCGTTTTGCAAAGCTTGCACCGCATGTTGACAAACGTTTAGGTGATTTTTATATTTCGTTGCTACGTTCAGAAGCGCGTCATTACCAAGATTATTTAACTCTAGCGCAAGAAATTGCTGATTTTGATATTACCGATCGCGTAAACTTTTTTGGTGAAAAAGAAAAAGAGTTAATTTCGACAACCGATACTGATTTTAAATTTCACAGCGGTGTTCCCACTGTTTAAATACCCTCATTTTCTTTTAAAAAATTAATATATTCTGCTATTTTCTGATTGTTGAAATTATGTTTTTTCATAATTTTAGCAATGCGTCCATTTTTAGTTATTATATCAATTCCTCTATTAAATTTTTGTAAGTATTCTTTGGCTCTATAATTTGATTTAGAGACAACTAAATATAGTTTATGAGAAGCAAGATCTGGCGATAAGTACTCAATACTATTATCATCTGAATCTTCGGTTTTAGTGTGTTCAAGCCAATAATTTCCAACCTCTTTAGTACCCGCGACTAAATCAATACGCCCTTGTTGTAGTAAATATAAGCTTGTAGGAAGGCTTTTAGTGGACGTTATTGCCAGCTCCCTATTTCTAGCAAACTCTTGGCTTACAAAGGCATTGTCTTCTGTGCCAATACTATAAGGTGTTAATGATTGAACTGTACCATCGAAACTAATAACACTCTCTTTTCGTTTGAAAACTCCTGAGTGAGCAACTGCAAGTGGACGAGAGTAGTAAAAAACTTCATTTCTTTTTAATGAATAAAAAGCACCTAAAATAGCGGTTTTTCTGTTTTTTTCTAATAGCTTTAAAGCGCGATCCCATGTCGTGAATTCTGGTTCGCTATTAATACCTTGCGTTTTAAGCGCTGATTCGGCTATTTCATATAGCCAGCCATTACTAGGTAGGTTTTCGCTAAAATAGGGAGGGTAGTTTTCTGTAACAATTTGCCATGTTTGCTTGCTAAATACTTGTGTAGGAATGGCAATTACTACGATGAAAATTAACAGCTTAATCATTCAACCTCTCACTATTATTCATATATATAGATAAATAATAGTCAGAATTTTAAATTATGCGAAAGGCGTGCTAATTAATTCTTGTGATTGAGGGGTAACGACTAAATAAGAGCCTTGGGTATACCAGTCACCTAGCACTGTGCGAGTAAGTGTTTGTTCATTAACTTTATACGTATGAACATTAGGGCGGTGAGTATGACCATGAATCATATTCGTAACGTTATGTTTGGCAAAGGTGGCAAGTACAGCCTCATCGACAACGTCTAAAATTTCGATAGGTTTATCAGCTTGGCTTAACTTACTTTTTTCGCGGGCATTACGCGCTATTTTTTTACGATACCAAAGCGGCATTGCAAGCATCAATTTTGGCCACCACCAACCACGGCTCTTTTTACGAAAGTTTTGATACTCAGTATCTTGAGTGCACATTTCGTCGCCATGTAAAATAACGGTAGGCGTACCATATAAGTCAATGACTGTTTGCTCATCAAGTAATGTCATTGCGGCCATGTCGGCATATTGCTTACGCATAATGAAATCACGATTGCCATGTATAAAATAAACAGGTGTGCCACCATCATTAACGGCGGTTAAATGTTTTGCTACATCGGCACTCAGTGCAGTAATGTAGTCATCTCCAACCCATACTTCAAAAAAATCACCTAAAATATAAAGTGCATCTACATCTTTATTTAGTATATGTGTATTTAAAAAATCAAAAAATGCAGCGCTAATGTCGGGGCGGTTTTCACTTAGATGTAAATCTGCAATAAAGTAAGTTTGACGAGTCATAGGTCAGTCTATTTTAGTTTTAAAAAAACGGGCATATACTTATAGTATACACCCGCTTACATACTCACATAACATGAGTAAACGTTACTAGTTAACAGTAACGCTTTCGATGATCACATCTTCAAGAGGTACGTCTTGGTGAAAACCAGTACTACCCGTTGCTACATCTTTAATTTTATTTACAATGTCCATGCCTTCAACTACTTCAGCAAAAACACAGTAACCCCAGCCTTGCGACGTTTCGCTGCTGTGGTTTAAAAAATCGTTGTTGTTAACGTTAATGAAAAATTGCGCTGTAGCTGAATGAGGATCAGGCGTACGTGCCATTGCTAAAGTGCCTATTTTATTAGATAGACCATTGTTAGCTTCATTCTGAATTGGATCATTTACGTCTTTTTGTTCCATACCTGGAACAAAACCACCGCCTTGAACCATAAAACCATCGATTACACGATGAAATATAGTGCCGTTGAAAAAATCAGCATTTGCATACTCTAAAAAATTTTTAACTGTGTTTGGAGCTTCTTTCTCAAACATTTTAATGGTGATGTCACCAAAATTAGTGTGTAGAACAACCATGTGTTTTCCTATATCCGGTTTAAATATTGGCGCTATTTTATCGTAGTTGACTAAGATTAACAAAGTAGATGTTTGGTTTGTTATAAAGCGCTAGAGCAGGGGCTTTTCAAGTGGTAACATAGTTATTCAAGTTAATAGTTAAGGACTCAAAGTAAATGGTAAATATATACAACACACTCACGCGACAAAAAGAGCAATTTAAACCTATGGTCGAAGGAAAAATCGACATGTATGTGTGTGGTATCACCATTTATGATTACTGCCATATTGGACACGCTCGTACTTTTGTAGGTTTTGACGTAATTGTGCGCTACTTACGCCATATTGGTTACGATTTAAAATATGTACGTAACATTACAGATATCGACGATAAAATAATTAAACGTGCGAACGAAAATGGTGAGTCAATAAACGACTTAACTGTGCGCATGACTAAAGCGATGCATGAAGATTTTGATAGCCTAAATATGCTACGCCCAGATATTGAGCCAACAGTTACAAGCCATATGGATGAAATTATCGTTATGGTTAAGCGCTTGATTGAAAAAGGCCATGCCTATGTTGCAGCCGACGGCGATGTTTTGTTTGATGTATCAACGTTTGAGCAATACGGTGCACTTTCTCAGCAAGATTTAACTATGCTGCAATCAGGTTCTCGCGTTGAAGTGGCGCAAGATAAAGACGATCCACTTGATTTTGTGTTATGGAAAAAAGCAAAAGCAGGTGAACCATCATGGTCATCACCGTGGGGTGAAGGGCGACCGGGTTGGCATATCGAATGTTCGGCAATGAGCTCAAAGCATCTAGGTGAACATTTTGATATTCACGGTGGGGGGTCTGATTTACAGTTTCCACATCATGAAAACGAAATTGCCCAATCGTGCTGTGCAAACAACGGCAAGTATGTAAATACATGGATACATACTGGCATGGTTCAAGTAAACAAAGAAAAAATGTCTAAGTCGTTAGATAACTTTTTTACTGTACGTGAAGTTTTAAAAGCATACGATCCTGAATCTGTTCGTTACTTTTTAATTTCAGGTCATTACCGCAGCCAACTTAATTATTCACAAGAAAATTTAGACCAAGCGCGTTCATCACTTGAACGTATTTATACAGCGCTTCGTGATGTAGAACCTGTAGAGTGTGATTTAGAAGGCAATGAGTTTGTTGCTAAATTTAGAAAAGCAATGAATGACGACTTTAATACACCAGAAGCACTACCTGTGTTGTTCGAACTTGCTAAAGAGTTAAACCGCGTGAAAGACACTGATGCAGGTCAAGCTGGCAAATTAGCGTTTATACTGCGCAACCTTGGTGAAGTGCTAGGGGTTGCTCAACAAGCACCGGAGGCTTTTTTACAAGGCGGACAAGATGACGACGAAGTTGCGACAATTGAAGCATTAATTGTAAAACGTAATGAAGCACGTGCGAGTAAAAACTGGGCTGCTGCTGATGAAGCACGTGATGCGCTTAATGCGTTAGGTGTAATACTTGAAGATTCAGCCGGTAAAACAACGTGGCGTAAAGCATAAGCGTTTAAAATAATACACGTTAAACTAAAAAAGGGTTGCCAAATGGCAACCCTTTTTAATTTTTTAACAGCTTAGCTGTGATATTTCTCACACGCTTCAAGTGTGTTTTCAATTAAGCTAGCGACCGTCATCGGGCCAACGCCACCTGGTACAGGTGTAATAAAATGCGCTTTTTGTTCAGCCACACTGTATTGAACATCACCAACTAATTTACCCGTATCTAAACGGTTAATACCCACATCGATAACGATAGCGCCTTCTTTTATCCAATCTCCAGGTATAAATTCAGGTTTACCTACAGCCACAACTAATAAGTCAGCGCGGCGAACATGAGTTTCTAAGTCTTGAGTAAACTTATGGCACACTGTGGTAGTACAACCGGCTAATAAAAGCTCTAGCGACATAGGACGACCAACAATGTTTGATGCGCCAACGACAACTGCATGCATCCCTTTATAACGTACACCCGTTGAATCAAGTAATGTAATTATACCTTTTGGCGTACATGGACGAAGCGCAGGCATACGCTGTGCTAATCGACCAATGTTATATGGATGAAATCCATCAACATCTTTATGTGGGGTAATGCGTTCTAAAATCTTTTCAGCATCAAGACCTTTTGGCAGTGGTAACTGCACTAAAATTCCATCAACTTCGGCATCATTATTTAGCTCGTCAATTAAATCTAAAAGAGTTTGCTCTTGTGTGTCTGCTGGTAAATCAAATGATTTAGAGATAAAGCCTACTTCTTCACAGGCTTTACGCTTTGAACCAACATAAACTTGGCTTGCAGGATCAAGTCCTACAAGTACTACTGCAAGTCCTGGTGCACGTAAACCATTTGCTACACGTTCACTTACGCGTTCTGCTACAGCGCTACGTACTTGTTTTGCGATTGCCTTACCATCAATGATGTTTGCCGTCATGGGTGACCTTTAATTGGGGTTAATTAACTAGATACCGATACTCTAAAAACGAATGCATAATAAAATAGGGGTAAAAATGCTAATAAAGAAAACATACTCTTTATTTAACTCGTTTTATAATGTGCCTACTATTTTCGCAGAAAAGCATAGCAGCGCCAAGTTGCTTTTAATGTATATAACATTTGAGTTATTAAATAGTTTAAATTTCAGCCTACTATTGTAATATTTAACCATTGTGCACTAAAAATGAGCACTTGATTGGTTTTATTAAAAAAACGTTTGACCTAACCCCGTCAAATCACTATTATGCACCCCGTTGTCAACGAGGTCACTCGCTAACAATAATAAGTTTCGGCGATTAGCGCAGTTTGGTAGCGCACTTGGTTTGGGTCCAAGGGGTCGCAGGTTCAAATCCTGCATCGCCGACCATTTTTATAATTTATTATAATCGAATAGCTTATTGGTAAACTATGAAGTTTTCGATGCGCCCATAGCTCAGCTGGATAGAGCAACGCCCTTCTAAGGCGTGGGTCGAAGGTTCGAATCCTTCTGGGTGCACCATTTGAAAACATGTAAATATAGCGGTGATTGTAGCTCAGTTGGTAGAGCCCCGGATTGTGATTCCGGTTGTCGTGGGTTCGAGCCCCATCAGTCACCCCATTTACAACGAATATCGGCGATTAGCGCAGTTTGGTAGCGCACTTGGTTTGGGTCCAAGGGGTCGCAGGTTCAAATCCTGCATCGCCGACCATTTTCTTAAAATGGTCTTAAACTCTCAGTTTAAGTGTTCAGTATGAAAAAAGAAGTTAACTCTTCAATGTCGGCGATTAGCGCAGTTTGGTAGCGCACTTGGTTTGGGTCCAAGGGGTCGCAGGTTCAAATCCTGCATCGCCGACCATTTTCTTATCTAATAAGAATAATAAGTAAATTCCTCTAAGTTATAAATCTAAATCTGTTAGCCTATAATTCTATTAAATAATTTCTACTTTAATCCATTCAATGCCTAGTTAGCCTGTTTTTTATTCAGTTAGTCTCTATAGTCCCTTATCTAGTCCAAATAATTGCCCCCTATACTCGACTATCATAAATATTAGGTTATAATGCCGCGTCTATTGTTTAACATAGTGCCCGAAGGGCAAAGCAGCAATGGTATCTCATGGTAGCGACGGATGCTTTTAAGTGTGAAAAACCGCTTAAACTTTATCAAGACTCATGCAGATCACTTTGTTTGTAAAGGAAGGCGAACAGTCGCCAAAATTGAATATTGAGGTAAATCATGCAAGTTTCTGTTGAGACGACCCAAGGCCTTGAGCGCCGTATAACTATCACCGTTCCTTCAGAGAACGTTGAGACCGAAGTAAAAAAACGCCTACAACAACTGTCAAAAACACAGCGTATAGATGGTTTCCGTGCTGGTAAAGTTCCAGTATCTGTAATTAACAAGCGTTTTGGCCCTGCAGTTCGTCAAGAAGTTGCTGGCGAAGTAATGCAACGTAATTACATTGAAGCAATCGTTTCTGAAAAAATCAATCCAGCTGGCGCGCCTACATTCGCACCTAAATCACTTGAAGCAGGTAAAGATTTAGAATTCTCAGCAACGTTTGAAGTTTACCCTGAAGTTGAAGTTCAAGGTTTAGATAAAATTACTGTTGAGAAACCAGCGGTAACAGTGACTGACGAAGATTTAGCTAACATGCTAGAAACACTTCGTAAGCAACACGCGGCGTGGGCTGATGTTGATGCAGCTGCTGGCGAAAACGACCGTGTAACAGTTGATTTCGTAGGTACTATCGACGGTGAAGTATTTGAAGGCGGCAAAGCTGAAGACTTCCCATTAGAACTTGGCCAAGGTCGTATGATCCCAGGTTTTGAAGATAACATCGTAGGTAAAAAAGCAGGCGAAGAAGTAGTTGCTGATGTAACTTTCCCTGATGATTACCACGCTGAAAACTTAAAAGGTAAAGCGGCTCAATTCACTATCACAGTGAAAAAAGTTGAAGCGCAAGAATTACCAGAATTAAGCGAAGAGTTTGCAACTAAATTCGGTGTTACCGAAGGCGGCGTAGACGCGCTTAAAGAAGAAGTTAAAAAGAACATGACACGTGAGCTAGACCAAGCGGTTAAAGCAAGCGTTAAAGACCAAGCAATCAAAGGTCTTTTAGCTAACAACGAAATCGAAGTGCCTAAAGCACTTGTTGATCAAGAAGTTGATGCTCTACGTCAGCAAGCAGCTCAACGTTTTGGCGGCGACGCTCAAAACATGCCAGAGCTTCCAGCTGAATTGTTCCACGAGCAAGCTGTAACACGTGTTAAAACTGGCCTTTTATTAGGTGAAGTGATTAAAGCTAACGAGATTAAAGTTGATGACGCTAAAGTTGAAGCATTAATCGCAACGGTAGCTTCTGCATACGAAGATCCAACTGAAGTAGTAGAATACTACAAAGGTAATGATCAACTTATGCAGCAAATGCGTAATGTAGCAATGGAAGAGCAAGCTGTTGAAGCTATTTTAGCTAAAGCAGTTGTTACTGATGTTGAAAAAGCATTTGATGACATCATGAATCCACAGCAAGGTGCTTAATAAGTCATTGACTTAAGCTCTCGCTAACGATTAAATGGCTCGTGCTACTCTGTTTATACAGCGTGCCCGGGCCATTTTAGTTTTTGGCTCTAAATTTGCGAAAAACGATAACTATGCTTCCTTATAATAAGGATAAGTATAAGCGCATAAGGAATTAAATAAGTATGAATACTGGTATTACAGATCCCCTAAATGCATTGGTCCCAATGGTTGTTGAACAAACACCGAAAGGCGAGCGCTCGTATGATATTTATTCGAGATTATTAAAAGAGCGTATTATCTTTTTAACAGGTCAAGTTGAAGACAACATGGCAAATCTGATTTTAGCGCAAATGCTATTTTTAGAATCAGAAAATCCTGATAAAGATATCTTTTTATACATCAACTCACCAGGTGGTTCAGTAACTGCGGGTATGGCTATTTACGACACAATGAACTTCATCAAACCAGATGTAAGTACAATATGTGTAGGTCAAGCTGCAAGCATGGGTGCTTTTTTACTTACTGCTGGCGCTAAAGGTAAGCGTTTTTGCCTACCAAACTCACGTGTGATGATTCACCAACCATTAGGTGGTTTCCAAGGTCAAGCATCTGACTTTGAAATACATGCTAAAGAAATTCTGTCTATTAAAGATAAGCTTAACCGCTTAATGGCTGAGCATACAGGCCAACCATTAGATATTATCTCTAAAGACACAGATCGTGATAACTTTATGAGTGCCACGCAAGCTGTAGATTACGGCTTGGTAGACTCTGTGTTTACAAATCGCGACAAAAAGTAAGCGCTTGGCGAACAGGATTGCCTGTTTGCCACTTTGAGTTACTATGCGAAAACCAATAAATTTTGGTATAGTTAAAGCGTATTGAAATAGCCGCCAACAGTTTTGGTGGCCAACGTAATAAAATGAGGTAGCTGAATGTCTGACACTCCTACAGACGGCGACAAAAGTAATAAATTGTTATACTGCTCTTTTTGTGGCAAAAGCCAACATGAAGTGCGTAAATTAATTGCAGGCCCTTCAGTATACGTTTGTGATGAATGTGTAGAGTTGTGTAACGATATTATCAGGGAAGAGATCAAAGACATTGCTCCTAAGCATGATACGTCTGACAAACTACCTGTACCAAAAGAAATTCGTAAACACTTAGACGATTATGTTATTGGTCAAGATCATGCTAAAAAAGTATTGTCTGTTGCCGTTTATAACCATTATAAACGCCTACGTAACCAATCGACTAAGCAAGACATTGAATTAAGTAAAAGTAATATTTTGCTTATCGGCCCAACAGGTAGTGGTAAAACATTACTTGCAGAAACATTAGCGCGCCTACTTGATGTGCCGTTTACTATGGCCGATGCCACTACATTAACCGAAGCAGGTTATGTAGGTGAAGATGTTGAAAACATCATTCAAAAGCTTTTACAAAAATGCGATTACGATGTTGAAAAAGCGCAACGTGGCATTGTTTACATTGATGAAATTGACAAAATTTCTCGTAAATCAGATAACCCGTCAATTACACGTGATGTATCGGGTGAGGGCGTTCAACAGGCGCTACTTAAACTGATTGAAGGCACCGTTGCTTCTGTTCCACCGCAAGGTGGTCGTAAACATCCACAACAAGAGTTTTTACAAGTAGATACGTCTAAAATCTTGTTTATTTGTGGTGGTGCATTTTCAGGCCTAGATAAAGTAATTGAGCAACGTAGCCATAAAAATACCGGTATCGGTTTTGGCGTTAGCGTAAAAGAATCTGCGGCGAGTCGTTCTTTAAGTGAAACTTTTAAAGACGTAGAACCAGAAGATTTAGTTAAATACGGCTTAATTCCTGAGTTTATAGGTCGTTTGCCAGTAGTTGCTACGTTAACAGAACTTGACGAAGCTGCTCTTGTGCAAATATTGAGTGAACCTAAAAACGCGATTACTAAACAGTTCTCAGTATTGTTTGGTATGGAAGACGTTGAACTTGAGTTTCGCGATGATGCCTTAGCTGCGATTGCCCACAAAGCAATGGAGCGTAAAACAGGTGCACGTGGTCTTCGTTCAATCGTTGAAGGTGTGTTACTTGATACTATGTACGAACTTCCTTCAATGGATGACGTAAGCAAAGTGGTTATTGATGAAACCGTTATTAAAGGTGAGTCAGACCCAATCTTGATTTATGAAAATAATAAACAAGATAAAGCTGCATCAGAATAGTTTTTAAGCTATTTGAATGAAAAAAGGAGCCTTAGGCTCCTTTTTTTATAATTAATTTAATCGAGTATGGGAAAATTGTTGAACTTTAATTAGGTTATCCCCATATACTTGAGTAATCTTTAAAATAAATGAAGTGCGAAGAGAAACTATAATGACGCTTGAGAGAACCGACCGAGTCGAAATCCCAGTCCTTGCACTGCGCGATGTTGTGGTATACCCGCACATGGTGATCCCGCTTTTTGTTGGCCGTGAAAAATCAATAAAATGCCTAGAAGCGGCAATGGACAAAGACAAACAAATTTTCTTGGTTGCACAAAAAGATGCAACTGTAGATGAACCAGAACAAGATGATATTTATCGTATCGGGACTATTGCCACTGTACTTCAGTTATTAAAATTACCAGACGGTACAGTAAAAGTTTTAGTGGAAGGTACACAGCGCGCGCAAATTGAAGACTTTGTCGATAACGATGACTTTTTTGTTGCTAATGCTCAATTTATTGAATCTGATTTAATCGATGAGCAAGAGCAAGATGTATTTATTCGCAGCGCTATTAGCCAGTTTGAAGGCTATGTAAAGCTAAACAAAAAAATTCCACCTGAAGTACTAACTTCAGTTTCAGGTATTGATGAGCCAGCACGCCTTGCCGATACAATGGCAGCCCATATGCCGCTTAAAGTACCTGAAAAGCAAAAAGTGCTCGAAATTTCAAGCGTTACAGAACGTCTTGAATATTTAATGGCATTAATGGAAGGCGAAATAGACTTACTGCAAGTTGAGAAGAAAATTCGTACCCGCGTTAAAAAGCAGATGGAAAAGTCTCAGCGCGAGTATTACCTCAATGAGCAAATGAAAGCCATTCAAAAAGAGCTGGGTGAGCTTGACGATGTACCTGATGAATTTGAAGCACTTAAAAAACGCATCGAAGAATCGGGTATGCCAGCAGAGGCACAAGACAAAGCGACGACAGAGCTTAATAAGCTTAAGATGATGTCGCCAATGTCTGCAGAAGCGACTGTAGTGCGTTCATACATTGATACATTAATTAATGTGCCATGGAAAAAACGCTCTAAAGTGAAAAAAGACTTAGCGGGCGCGCAAAAAATTCTTGATAGCGATCACCACGGCTTAGATAAAGTAAAAGAACGCATTATTGAGTACCTCGCGGTACAACAGCGTACTAATAAGCTTAAAGGGCCAATTTTATGTTTAGTTGGGCCTCCAGGTGTTGGTAAAACATCACTTGGTCAATCTATTGCACGTTCAACTGGTCGTAAGTATGTTCGTATGGCGCTTGGCGGCGTACGTGATGAAGCTGAGATTCGCGGTCATCGTCGTACATACATTGGTTCGATGCCAGGTAAGCTAATTCAAAACATGACAAAAGTGGGCGTTAAAAACCCATTATTTTTGTTAGATGAAATCGATAAAATGTCATCAGATATGCGTGGCGACCCAGCATCAGCACTATTAGAAGTGCTTGATCCTGAGCAAAACAGCCACTTTGCCGATCATTACCTTGAAGTAGATTACGATTTATCTGATGTCATGTTTGTAGCAACATCAAACAGCTTCAACATTCCTGGCCCATTACTGGACCGTATGGAAGTTATTCGCTTATCGGGTTACACCGAAGATGAAAAGCTAAACATTGCAAAAGAGCACTTAATTACTAAACAAGTAAAACGTAACGGCTTAAAAGAGTCTGAAATAGTTATCGAAGATAGTGCAATTATTGGCATTATCCGTTACTACACACGTGAAGCGGGTGTACGTAACCTAGAGCGCGAAATTTCAAAACTATGCCGTAAAGCAGTTAAAAATATCTTACTTGAAAAAGACACTAAAACAGTGACTATCAATCAAGATAACCTAGAAGACTTTTTAGGTGTGCAACGCTTTGATTATGGTAAAGCTGAAGATGGCGACCGTATTGGTCAAGTTACAGGTTTAGCATGGACAGAAGTTGGCGGTGATTTGCTAACAATCGAATGTGCCGCTGTACCAGGTAAAGGTAAACTTACTTATACCGGTTCACTGGGCGATGTAATGCAAGAGTCGATTCAAGCGGCAATGACGGTAGTACGTAATCGCGCAGATACATTTCGTATTAATAGCGATTTTTACGAAAAACGTGATATTCACGTTCACGTACCTGAGGGCGCAACACCTAAAGATGGTCCTAGTGCGGGCGCAGCAATGGTAACAGGTCTTGTATCTAGCTTAACGGGTAACCCTGTACGAGCAGATGTTGCAATGACCGGTGAAATTACGCTACGTGGTGAAGTACTTCCTATTGGTGGCTTAAAAGAGAAATTATTGGCGGCGCATCGTGGTGGAATTAAAACAGTAATCATTCCAAAAATTAACGAACGTGACTTAAAAGAGATTCCAGAGAACGTGCTGGCAGGTCTTGATATTCACCCAGTTACTTGGATTGACGAGGTGTTAAAGCTTGCTTTAGTGCATCCTGTTGAGAGTTTTTCGGTCGAAACACCTAAAAACCAAGAAAAAAGCTAAAAAAAGTGCTTTTTAGGGCTTTTCAAATCTAAACGGTATGATAAGTTAAGCACTGGTTTTCAAGCCTAGCCCTTATGGGGCGTAGGCTTAAGAAAAATATAATCATGTGAGCATTAAAAGTTTGCTCTACAATTTTCAAAAAAGTGATGTTAGTTTAAAAAACCATCGCTCTTGATAATAACAATGAAAGAGGATGATATTGTGAATAAATCTCAATTAATCGATCAAATCGCAGCTGATGCTGACATTTCTAAAGCGGCTGCAGGTCGTGCACTAGATTCATTCATCGAATCTGTATCTGGCGCGCTAAAAGAAGGCGACTCAGTTGCACTTGTTGGTTTTGGTACTTTCTCAGTACGTGACCGTGCTGCACGTTCAGGCCGTAACCCGCAAACTGGTGAAACAATCCAAATTGCTGCTGCAACTATTCCTGCTTTTAAAGCCGGTAAAGCGCTTAAAGACGCAGTAAACTAATCACTGTTTTAAACACATTAGTTATGGCGAGTGCAAAGTTACTGATTCACCACAACAGATGAATTAAGTAACTTTACCGCCAGTTACTTCAAGTGAAAAAGCGTATCTGGTAAGATACGCTTTTTTTACATGTGACAAGGTAAAATACCTTGATCAAAAAGAGATAAACAAATGCTTGAGAAAATCAGAGAAGGTTCGCAAGGACCTGTAGCCAAAATAATTTTAGGCGCGGTGATTTTATCTTTTGCCTTAGCAGGGATCGGTAGTTACTTAGGTCAAACCACAGAACAACCCGTTGCTGAAGTAAATGGAATTAAAATTAGTCAAACCGATTTTAACCGTGCTTACCAAAATGAACGTAGCCGTTTAGAGCAACAATTTGGTGAATATTTTACACAAATTGCCGCTGATCCAAATTACATGGCGCAAATTCGCCAAGGTGTAGTTGACCGCTTAGTACAACAAGAATTGCAATCACAGCTAGCGGCTGATTTAGGCCTTCGCGTAAGCGACGAAAGTGTACGTAAAACAATTTTAGAACTACCGTACTTTCAAATTGGTGAAAAGTTTAATAACGATCGTTACTTACAAGTAATTCGTCAAATGAACTTTCAACCAGATGCTTTTCGTGAATACTTACGTAAAGATATGACACGTAGTCAGGTAGTATCTGCTGTTGCAGGTACAGACTTTGCCCTAGAGAGTGAGCTTAAAAGCGCAATTGCTCTGCAGCAGCAAACTCGTAGTATTGACTACTTAGTCATTAATAAAGAAGCGCTTGCCGCGGACGTAGAAGTATCAGAGCAAGAAGTGTCTGATTACTATGAGCTAAACGCATCACAATTTTTATCTCCAGAGCTTATTTCAGTAAGTTATATTGAGCTTAAAGCAGCAGATATTAATGTTGAATCGGTAACCGAGGATGACGTTAAAGCGTATTACGAGCAAAACAAAGCGCAGTACATAGAACCTGAAAAACGTCGCGTATCACATATCTTAATTGATAACAGTGAAGACGATGATGCAGCAAAAGAAAAAGCCAATGCACTTCATGCACAACTAGAGCAAGGTGCAGACTTTGCTGAGTTAGCACAATCATCATCTGACGATATCGTTAGTGGCGAAATGGGCGGCGACCTTGAATGGATTGAACGTGACGTAATGGACCCTGCATTTGAAGACGCGACTTTCGCACTGCAAAACAAAGGTGACATTTCTGAGGTTGTTGCTTCTGAGTTTGGTTATCACATAATTAAACTTACAGACATTCAACCACAACAAGTTAAAGCGTATGACGATGTTAAAGCTGACTTACGTGCTGAATTAGAACAAGCCGAAAAAGTAGATGCGTTTTACGAAAAGCAAACAGAAATGGGTGCACTTGCATTTGAAATTTCAGACCGCTTAGACGACGCTGCAGAAGTTGCTGAAGTAGAAGTTAAATCTACACCTCTTTTAGCACTTAATGCTCTACCAGAGCCGTTAAACAGTCCTGCAGTTGTAACAGCACTAACATCAGTTGATTTACTTGAAGATAAAGTAAACTCTGAAGTTATTGAACTGGGTGAAGAGCACGCAATTATTGTTCGTATTAACGAGCATAAACCTGCTGCGACTAAACCACTGGATGAAGTAAGCGAGCAAATTAAAGCGCGTTTAGTTAATGAAAAATCATCTGAGCTTGCTAAAGAAAAAGCGCGTAGCTTATTTGCAGAGGTACAAGCAGGTAAGAGCTTAAACGATGTAGCAAACGAGCAAAGCTTGACGGTTCGTCAAGAAGCGCAGTTAACACGTCAAAGCTACACTGTTTCACCTGCTATTGTGACTCAAGCATTTAAGATGGCTCACCCAGCAGATTCTGCAGTAGTTGAGCTTGTTAATTTAAATAATGGTGATGCAGCAATTGTTGCGCTTAAGTCGGTAACAGATGCACAAGTTGCAGCTAACATTGACCCTCAAGCAAAACAAAGTATTACTATGGCGCAAGCTAATAAAAACTACATGGTATTTATTGAAGCGCTTAAAGCAAATGCTGAGCTTAATTTACCAACGGCTACACAAACTGTTGAATAATTAATTTAGTTCATAAAAAAAGGCGCTTTTTAAAGCTGTCTCTTATACACAAATCCCTGCTAAGAAATTAGCGGGGATTTTTTTGAACTAAATCTCAATGTCATGATCAGATCTTCAAATC
>NZ_WTKY01000014.1:0-125147 GCF_011378815.1 Pseudoalteromonas sp. 31A1
GGAGATTCGAGCGGGGGTCAATGTTTTATTTCAGCTTTTTGACAATTAAATGAATTTAGTATGAAAGCTATACAAATAAAGGGCTGCAGAGCTTTTTCTGCCTATTAAACAACCAACATATGAGCAGTTAAACTATCTGCATAGATAAAACTACAATATTAGGTCCTGTTAGGCTAAGCCAACTACATTTTTTAGTTGGCGTTTAATAAAGTATTACGTATGCCGTTAATTAAAAACTATAATTAAAGCCTGCGTAATAGCGTCGTCCTGAATAGCTTGAGTTAAGTAATCGTGCATCTGTATCATCACCTAAACGCGTTACCGATTCCGACTTAGTTAAATTAATAACAGCAGCTGTTAAGCTTAGCCCTTCATACAAATTAACCGATGCATTAACATCAACCTGTTCGTATGGATCTTGATATACATTTAACCCACTATTAATGCCTAATACTGTCTCCCCTCGTTTGTTATATGAAGCGCGCACATTAAAAGCGTCACCTTCATAATAAACAGAGGTGTTGTACTGATACTTTGCACTGCCTATTAATGCCGACTGACCAAACTCTTCACCATTTACTGTTACATCTGCTTTATTGGTTTTGTTATAGGTGTAGTTTGCATAAAAACCAAAGCCATTATCAAACGCATGCTGGATAAATACTTCCGCGCCTTTAGATACTGCATCGGTACCATTGCCTACAGTACTGTACGGAGCTATATTAATGGTTCCTGCATCTACTATATTATTTTTACCGGCAAAGTTTTGCTCTACATCAATTATTAGTGGCACAACAAAGTTATCTACTTTCTTATGAAAAAGTGCCAATCCAACCGCAGAACCCTTTGCATAATAATACTCAATAGATAAATCAGCTTGCACCGATTCAAATGGCTTCAAGTTTTTATTACCACCACTACCGCTAAAACCTGGCTGTTCATTAAATTCAGCTCTATCATTTGCCCATTCATCCGATACAAACGTAATACGCTGCTGCGCACCTAAATCGCTGTAATCAGGACGAGACATTACTTTTGCTATTGCCCCACGAATAACTAAATCGTCAGTTGCATCCCACGCTATATTAAAGCTTGGTAGTATTTGAGTGTCTTCGTTTTGCTGAGTGACTAATTGATAGTCTTCTACAAAGCGTGCATCACCAGTTACTGGCTCGCCTGTTTCATCATTTGTGTGATCTAATTGGTAGGTATATAAGTCGGTAGATGAAGTAAATGTTTTTGTTTGCACAACACGCACGCCAAAATTACCTCTTACTTCACTAAATTCAAAATCGCCTTGTATATAAAAAGCAGATATCTTCTCTTCAATGTCGTAAACAAAGTTATCTTCAATGCGTGTATAAGGTACATAGTTAGCAGTGACCATATCGCGGTATTTGTCCCAGTCGATACTTGGCATTTGGTTTATATCAAAACCCCCTACTATATTACTCTCACTTGTAAATACATTTTGAGCTAATGGCATTCCACCATTCCATTGGTAGCTATCAAAACGAGTAATACCTTGCTCGCTTGCTTCGCCCGCAGCAATATCAAAATTAGGATCTAAAAAGAAGGTATTACCAGTTTCACGATGAAGCGTGGAGTTACGGTATTTAACACCGGTTCTAATTGTTTTTAAAAAGCCCCAATCAACATAAAAATCCACATCAGCTTGGTAATAATCTTCTTCTAACTCACTGCGTACAAAACTTGAGTTTGAAGAGCCCGCATCACGACCGCCTCCAATTCCATTTTGCAAGTTAGCTAGTATATTTGGGTCAATATTAAGTGACACATTATTTTGGTTGAGTGACCAGCCTGCCATTTGAGCAGCATTTTGAATAGCAGTGGCGTTTTCGCCCGCGTTTGAGCTTTTATATGCAGCTTCCCAGCTTTCTTCCGGCCCCCCTTCTGATTTTGTATTACCCACGACAAAGCGCGCTTTAAAATTATCGCCTTCATAAGTTAAATTAAAATCAAAGGTATCGGAGGTGGATTCTTCACGTACATAACTGCCGCGCATCCATGGAAACTGCATATCACTTTCAATACCGCTTGCCATCGCATCGTATTGCATACCTGTAACAATAGCGCCCGACTCATCAAGATTTACATCAGTTAAAAAATCAGAATTTAAAGACCACTCAGGTATATCAATCACAGATTCAGTTCTGTCTTGGCCGAGTGTAAAGCCAAAGTAATTAAATCCAAGCTCTAAACGATTTGTTGGTCGCCACTGTGTACTAACTTGAATTCCTTCGCGCTCACGTTTTTCGTTAAGAACTGAGCCTCGCACAACTTGTGGAAACCAAACACCATCGTAACTGTTGCCGTTTGCATCATTAATAGTATCCCAACCATTATTGTTATTAACTGCGTTACCATTTATATCTGTAGGTTGTCCACCGCCAGTGTAGCGCCATACATTTGCATCAGTTCCTCCCGAAAGTGTCCTGTTTGTTCGTTCCTGATAGGTATAGCCAACTAATACACCAAAGTTTTCGTTGTCGTTTTTCCATGAATATAAACCCGTAAACTGCGGTTCGTACTCTTTTGTAACATCAGCGTAAGTACTCTCTACATTAAATACACCTGAGTTTGCATCCATACTCAAAGGCTTTCGGCTATGCATTAATACAGTACCACCAACCCCTCCTTCATCTAAGCGTGCCTCTGGCGATTTATAAACCTCTACACTTTCAATCATCGAAGACGGTAACAAAGCATAATCAAACGAACGCGAAGGCTCTCCCGGAGAAGACGCAATAAAATTACCATTAAGCTGTGTAAAAGTTAGCGCCGACGACAAACCACGAATACTGACTGATGAACCTTCTCCGCCGTCACGCTCAATTACCACACCAGGAACACGCTGAAGAGAGTCCGCAACGTTTTTATCAGGGAACTTCCCAATGTCTTCCGCTGTAATTGCATCAACCACTGAGCCAGACATGCGTTTTACATCTAAGTTTTCGGCCATACTTGAACGGATGCCACGTACCTCTATTACTTCCATATCTTTTGTGTGCTGCGAGTTTTCGTTTTCTTGCGCTGCAAAAGCACACGTAGAACCCAAAGCAGAAAAAATTGATACATAAAGTGATGACTTACAAAACGTTGAAAAAGGGAAAGGGTATATACTTGCTACTATCATGTGAGAGGCTGTTCCATTTAAATCTGCTCATAAAACTAAAGCGAGAAGTTAGTCCTTTTACGCAAATTATTCACGTAATGGCAAAAATTGTTCCCAATTCTACACAGCCAAACTTAACCGTTTGTTAACCAACAATATAAAATCGAGTGAATCCTCTTTTAACTGTATTTATACCTATTAAATGAAAGCTAAAATCCAGCCCACACATCAAAGCCGCTCTCAATTAATAAACTAAGAGCGGCTTTGTTGTATTTAATAGCTTAATAAAATAATTACGGTGCATAAATCATCATAGAGTGTATAGAAAAAACAAAGGGGGATAATTAGATGTGGTAGTCAGCAGCTTACATTTTAAAAAGCAAAGCTGCCGAATGATATTTGAAAGAAGTAACAATTGCTAAATAGCGCTTGGTTAATCAAGCGTAGCAATAACCTCTGAAAGCTCGAGTAATGTAGGCTTTCCACCATAATAATTGGTATCTATATGATAGCTATTACCCACCCAGAAAGGTGCTTTAGTTGAGTTATGTCCATGTATTGAAAAGTCGACTCCATGACTTTTAACTACCTTATTTTGTTTAACTACTTCGCGATCCCACAATAGAGATTGCACAATCACCGATTTATCATCAGGGTAATTTTCCCAATCCCACGATTGTGCAAATGTATGAGACAACCCAACTTTATAACCGCGATATTCAAGTACTATTGAAAGAGGTTTAGTTAGTAACTCATCGCACATAACATTGAGCTTTTCACTCGATACCGACTTGTGCCAATTGCCACCATTGTCAGTCCATAATTTAAAAGCCGCTTCATCATTACTTAATAATGATTCCAACATTAAATGCTCATGATTACCTAATATCATACATGCCCTAATGGCTTGTAAGTATGTGAATAAGTCATATGTTTTATCCCCGCGATCAACAAAATCGCCTAGGCAAAACAAAGTATCTCTTTCAGGGGTAAAATTTACGTTATTAAGTGCGTTTTTTAAGGCCGGTAAATCACCATCAAGATCGCCAATTACAAACACTCGGCACTCATCATTAATAAATATTGCTTGTTTTGAAGATACAGCCTGAATAGCGTTAATACCTATATGCAAAATAGACTCCTATAGAATGCAATCTAAAACTTAGATTAATACTTGAGTTTATAAAGCCTTAAGGTAACACAATATAATTGATAATTAATGAAGGTAATAAAATTTGATTGAAACTAAAAATGCATGACAGCGGACTTTAACTACAAGCTAAATAAGTAATGTAGATAGTTTTTAGCCAATAGTAAAAAGCGGCTTAGCAAAATACCTGAACAAGTTATAAGTTCGTTAGCAGCACAAACTTATCAGCCAGCTCATCTAAACTTTCACGCTTATTAGGATCGGGCTTTATACAGTCAATAGGGCAAACACTTACACAAGTAGGTTTATCATAATGCCCTACACACTCAGTACATTTACTTGCATCTATTTGGTATATTTTAGCGCCCATATAGATAGCCTCATTAGGGCACTCTGGGTCACACATATCGCAGTTAATGCATTTACTATTTATGAGTAGAGCCACTTTTTAGCCTTTTCAATTAAAGTTCATATAAAACAAAAAATGAAAAAATAGAACATTTACTGCTTTATTTTAAATTATATGATTAACAGCGTTAAATTATGCATTTTATTGACTTTTTCTTTGTTGATCTTTATCAATAAAAACTTCTGGCTTCTCTAATGAAATTCTAAAGCGTCGCTGTTAATATTGCCTACATCCTAAACAATAAAGTAGTTCTGATGGCAGCTAGTTATTCTCTCGATGATTTACGTTACTTTTGCACCATAGTAAAATTAGGTAGCTTTAAAAAAGCATCAACAAGCCTTGATATGTCACTATCAACTTTGAGCCGTAGAATACGTTTATTAGAGCAGACTCTGCAATTAACACTCCTAAATCGAGATGCCCATCGAGTTACACTTACGCATACTGGCGAGTTATATTACGATCGCTATCGTAAACTGTTTGATGAAGTAGAGTGTATAGAGCAAGCACTTTGTGATGAGAAAAACCAACCTAAAGGGAAAATTAGGATCTGTGCACCCATTTACATGGGTAAACATTTTTTAAGTGCTATTTTTTGTGATTTTTTACTGCAGTATCCCGATATTCAACTAGATTTACGCTTTTCAAATAACCTTATTGATATTGAAAAAGAAGGGATTGATATAGCGTTTAGAGTAAGAAATCCTGCCATTGATAATTGGGTTATTAGAGAACTAAAGCTTACTCATAATGTATTGTGTGCTCATCCTGACTATGATTATCAATCCATCACTCATCCTGAGCAATTAGAAGAGCAACCAAAAGTTACGTGCGTTGGGTTGGTACCGTGGCAATTAAAAAATCAGCAAACGAGTGAAGAGTACAGTTTTAATCCAAACACACATGTTCGATTAGAAGTTGATGAAATTCAAATGATGAAACAAGCAGTTGAGTCTGGTGTGGGTATTAGCTACATCCCTGATTATATAGCATTACCACTTATTAAAGCAGGAAAGCTTAAACACATTCTTCATGATTGGCAAAGCAAAGGGCAGCCATTTTCTATGCTTTATCGCGACAGAAAACAAATCCCTTATCGAGTGCGATTACTTATAGAGCATACACTGCAACACTTCACTAAAATGTAGCAGTGTAGGCTTTTCACAGCAAAGTAATTAAGCTAATTCATCTTTTAAAAACTAAGCCTTAGTACAATTACACCTAAAAATGCCGTTGTTAATCCTATAACTTCTTGGCGTGTAAAAGACTCTTTTAGAATTATGCGTGAGTACAGCAAAATAATTAAAATGTTCATTCCTGAAATTGCCGACACAAGCCCTGTATTACCAATTGCAAAAGCCGATATTATTGCAACCATGCCTGCTACATTTGTTAAACCAATAAGTAACCCGCATGAGAATGTTTTACCGGCAGACCAATACGCTTGAGAGCTGCCTTGCTCTGCTAGCATTTTTTTACGCTTTACTAACCAACTAACGGCAAAAAGAAAGCTACCAAACCCAAACATAGACGTTAAAGTTGCAAACGTATCCGCCTCAAGAAGCGTTGATTGCTTACCCATTAAATCATTAAATGCAAAGGACAGTGCCGCCAGTAATCCCCATTGCGCGCCTTGTAAGTTACTTAATGAGATATCGCTGGAGTAGCGAATAATATAAAGGCCGCCAAAAATAATAAAAAAGCCGATTAATTGAATAACAGTTAAGGTTTCTTGCCATAATAAAAAGGCAAATAAAAGCACAAATAAAGGCGTTAACCCCGACAGAATACTAATTAAAGACGCTTTCCCAACCGAAAACCCTTTGTGTAAAAACCCATTAGCCGCAAAAGATCCAAAACCTAAAGCGAGTCCAACAGTAATGTCAGCCCAGCCGTACCATGTGTGCTCAAACACCACAGTACCTAGCGCACTAATTATAAATCCCACAAAAAAAACACCGAATAATAATAGATTACGATTAATCTTTTTTTGTGACGTCCATTGGTACATTATTCCTCGCGCACCAAAAAAAACAGTGGCGAGTAATGCAAAAATTATCCACATATAAGTGAGACCCTTTATAATTTACTTTGATAAACCCGAATAAAAAGTGGTTATTTAACATTGTTGAATGGAGTAACTATTACATAAAGGTTCAGCAGTAAAGCACGTAGCCACTACAAGAGCGTTACCCGATACCTAGCTTCTACTCTATAAAATAAGCAGCTTAGGCTTCACATAATAAAATACTAGCCACACAATTACACTTTAATAAACAACAACACCAGTATATTTAATCTATAAATATTATAAATAGGCATAAGTGGCACTATAGATCCCATAAATAGCACTTAACTATTTAGTCGCTTAGCTTCAATCAAATAGTGAGCAACTAACACACAGAAATAACAACAATTTAGTGAAAAAAACGAATTTATAAGAACATAAAAAAAACAGTTTTAAACTGTCATTTTATCGCCAATATATTTTTAACCTAAAACTCAATTGACTTTATTTTTAAACTCAATATGATTGATTTAAACAAAGAGGATAATATGTTTACTTTAATCACATATCTGCTAAAAACAAATACCACCTTCGGAATTTAAGCCGAGTGTAACCCTTACACTCGGCAGTTACACTGTACCTTTATATATTTAAATTCGATTTAGTTTTTGTGGGGATTAGTCCGTGCTTTCTTTTCTGTTCGAGCGTAAAAAATCTTTCCTGTCTAAAAATGACTTCACAGACGCAGCGGTACTATTACAACCGTTAAAGCTTGCGTATTTACTACAAGAAGTCGAGTATTCACAGCGGCCTTGGTCAAAATTCAATCCGCATGTAAAAATTAATAGCACGGTGGTTATTAAAAATATAACCACCGGTTTTAAGCGCCGTATAACTTTAGTGCCTCCAAACCAACGAAGGCACTTTATTAATGACGTATCATTTCACTCTCCTCTTGGGGTCGCTCTTTTAGGGCATAAAATAAATCATATTATTGAATATAAAGAAGCTGGGGAATCCCACCTTTGGGAAATAATAGCCATTAATATTAAGGAGGAAATATAGAGTAAATTATTTCAATTTTTATTTATTAATTTTATATATTTAATTGGAGTTATTTGTAATGAGTAAAGAAAAACCTAAAAAACATGCAAGCAAAACATTAAAACAAAAACGTAAAGAGCGAAGAGATAAGCTAAAGCAGCTTGAAAAATAATTAATATTATTTTAAATAAAGTCGCAAACTCGGGGTTTTTATAACCCCGAGTTTTTTGAAAAAACTATATTCAGCTGTAGCTAAACAGCTTGTTTAAATGGATTACGAGTATCTTGGTGTTCCTCAAGATTACGCATTAAAATAGCATGCGCTAAGTTAATGTCTTCATCTAGCAGTATTTTTACAATGTGACCGGAGCCTTTAGCATCGCTAATACTTTCGCCCTTTTTGTTTTCCATATATTCAAGCTTAAAAGTAAAGTTACCTTGTGGTGTCATAAGCTCTAAAGAGTGGCCTGTACAAAATTTATTTTTAACGTCTATTTCAACTAATCCATTTTCGCAGCGCTCAAGTACTTCTCCCACAAATTGCTGCTTAGTTGATACCGAATGGCCGTATTCATAATTTTGATAATCTTGATGGGCATGGCGTTTTAAAAAGCCTTCGGTATAACCACGATGTGCTAGATTTTCGAGTGTTTTAAATAAGTTAGTATCAAATGGTTTACCCGAAGCTGCGTCGTCTATTGCTCTGCGATAAACTTGTGCTGTGCGCGCTACATAATAAAATGACTTAGTACGCCCTTCTATTTTTAAACTATGTACACCCATTTTTGTTAACTGCTCTACGTATTGCACAGCGCGTAAATCTTTTGAGTTCATAATATACGTGCCGTGTTCATCCTCAAACGCAGGCATATACTCACCAGGGCGACCTTGTTCCTCTAGCATAAATACATCGTTACTTGGCGCGCCTTCACCCAGTGTAGGAATAACCTGTTTGGGGTCAATTTTATGCACCATTTCGCCAGTTTCGTTCTCAACACCAGGTTTTACATCGTAATCCCAGCGACATGCATTAGTACATGTGCCTTGATTTGGATCGCGCTTATTTATGTAACCAGAGAGCAAACAACGCCCCGAATACGCCATACACAGTGCGCCATGTACAAACACTTCAAGTTGGGTGTCTGGGCAGAGTGTGCGTATTTCAGTTATTTCTTCGAGCGACAGCTCCCGCGATAAAATAACGCGTTCAATTCCCTGCTTTGCCCAAAATTGTACACTCGCGTAATTTACCGCATTCGCCTGTACCGATAAGTGGATCGGCATGGCAGGCCATTTTTCACGAACAAGCATAATTAAACCAGGGTCTGACATAATTAGCGCATCGGGTTTCATCGCAATAACCGGTTCTATATCACGTAAATACGATTTAACTTTAGCGTTGTGCGGTGCAATATTAGACACCACATAAAACTTTTTATTTTGCACATGCGCTTCACTAATTCCTACTTGCAGAGTATCTAGGTCAAACTCATTATTACGTACACGCAAACTATAGCGAGGCTGCCCTGCATAAACCGCATCTGCGCCATAAGCAAACGCGTAGCGCATGTTTTTTAAACTGCCTGCGGGGCATAATAATTCAGGAATAAAAGGCATTGAAGAAATAACGGGTGACATGTGCGCTCCATACATCAAACTGGGTTTAAGCCAGTTGCATAAGTAGTTAACCTAAACTCTGAAAAATAAATCTATCCCAAGCAGAATTCAGATTAGTCATTAACAAATAAGTAAACAGAAGCGCGGCAGTATAAATGCGGTCAATAATTTGCGTTTGATCGAGATCACAAAACGGCAACCAAACTGGTTTTTAATAAAATTAGGATTTTTCACTTAAAACGCGTATAATTCGCGCCCGTTAATATTCACACTTTTACTTAAAATTATTGGAGCATAAAGATGGCTTTAGAACGTACTTTTTCAATCGTAAAACCTGATGCAGTTGCTAAAAACCACATTGGCGCTATCTACAACCGTTTCGAATCTGCTGGCCTTAAAATCGTTGCAGCTAAAATGGTTCACCTTTCACAAGAGAAAGCTGAAGGTTTCTACGCTGAACATAGCGAACGTCCTTTCTTCGGTGCTTTAGTATCTTTCATGACATCTGGTCCAGTAATGGTTACAGTTCTTGAAGGCGAAAACGCTGTTCTTAAAAACCGTGAAATCATGGGTGCTACTAACCCTGCTGAAGCACTAGCTGGTACTTTACGTGCAGACTACGCTGATAGCATCGACGAAAATGCTGTTCACGGTTCTGACGCTGTTGAATCTGCTGCTCGCGAAATCGCGTACTTCTTCGCTGACGAAGAGCTTTGTTCACGTACTCGTTAATTCGAATTCGTTAACATATTGAAAAGGGCTTTCGGGCCCTTTTTTAGTCATTACGTAAAGTATTAATCAGAAACTCATGATGTTTTACTTAATGATTAAAGTGAGTGAATTGTGTACAATTCGTCCTCGTAAATTTTATCTCCACCGTCACCGATTGAGGTTGTTTCATGACCGAGCAAAAAAAGATTAACTTATTAGATTTAAACCGAGAAGCAATGCGCGAGCTATTTGCATCGTTCGGTGAAAAGCCGTTTCGTAGTGACCAGGTGATGAAATGGATTTATCATTTTGGCGTAGATAACTTCGACGATATGAGCAACGTAAACAAAAAGCTTAAAGAAAAACTTAAAGCTGAGTGCGAAATTGTAGCGCCAGAAATCACTGTGCGCCAACAAGCAAGCGACGGTACTATTAAGTATGCACTTATTCTGGAAGGCGGCCAAGAAGTAGAAGCCGTTTGGATCCCTGAAAAAGAGCGCGCTACGTTATGTGTATCATCACAAGTGGGTTGTGCTCTTGAATGTACTTTTTGTTCTACTGCTCAACAAGGCTTTAACCGTAACTTAAAAGTATCTGAAATTATTGGTCAAGTTTGGCGTGTAGCTAAAGATATAGGCCTTGATGGTCATAGCGAAAAGCGCCCAGTAACTAACGTTGTAATGATGGGTATGGGCGAGCCTTTACTTAATCTTAAAAACGTAGTGCCAGCAATGGAACTAATGATGGACGATTGGGGCTTTGGTTTATCTAAGCGCCGCGTAACATTAAGTACTTCAGGCGTTGTACCTGCTCTTGATTTACTAAAAGAGAAAATTGACGTAGCACTGGCTATTTCACTTCACGCACCCGATAACGCACTGCGTGACATTTTAGTGCCAGTTAATAAAAAGTACCCTATTGAAGAATTTTTAGCCTCGTGTCGTCGTTATATCGATGGCTCAAAAGCAAATAAAGATGTAACGGTTGAATACGTTATGCTTAACGGTATTAACGACAGCACCGATCAGGCGCATGCATTAGTGCAAACGTTAAAAGGCACACCTTGTAAGGTAAACCTTATTCCGTTTAACCCGTTTCCGGGTAATGAATACACGCGCTCAAGCAATAGCCGTATTGACCGTTTTTCAAAAGTATTACAAGCAGCAGGCGTTACCTGTATTGTGCGCCGAACTCGCGGTGACGATATTGACGCTGCTTGCGGACAGTTAGTAGGTGATGTAGTTGACCGTACTAAACGTTTAGCTAAAAAGAAAATGCGTGACGATAACGCAATTAGCGTTAATATCCACCAAGCATAATCTGTAACCACCCTATGTTAATTAGTCATGTAGGGTGGTTAAGTTGTTTATTTTTAAATAAATGATGCAACAACAAAGGTTTTAGGTAAGATAGGCGCCATGGACTAAAAATAAAGAGATAAGGTAATGCGATCTATACTTGCTATAACACTATCAACACTTGCCTTAAGTGGCTGTGTTAGCGAAAGTAGTTATAACGGCAGTAATAAGCCCGTCGTCGAAAATAAAATTAATAATACTGGCGCAGCACGAACACGAATTGCTTTAGCCCTACAGTATTTAAAAACGGGTAATAACTCTCAAGCCAAATACAATTTAGAACGTGCAGCTGCATTTGCTCCTGACCTACCTGAAGTACATTACTCTCTTGCTTATTACTATCAACAAGTAGGCGAAAACCCGCTAGCTGATAAAGCCTACCAAAAAGCACTCGAAATAAAGCCTGACGATCCTAATACCCTTAATAACTACGGCGTGTTTTTATGTGGTATTGATGAATACGATCGTGCAACTGATCAATTTTTAAAAGCCATTGAAGTACCAAGTTATATTCGCGTTGCCGAAAGTTACGAAAATTTAGCCTTGTGTGCTATTGAATTTGATGATTTTGAAAATGCAGAAAGTTACTTTCAACAGGCACTTAATCACAGCTCTCAGCGTACATCTACGTTAATTAGTTTAGCAGCGCTGTATTACGCAAAAAGTGACTTATACAAAGCCAGTGAACTTTTAAAACGCTACGAAAGCACAGGTCGAGTATCTTCTCGCGCATTAATGCTTAGCTACCTTGTAAAAAACAGAATGGGCAGAATAGAAGAGGCTGAAAAAATTTCCAGCACTATCTTACAAACTTACTCTAGCAGTAACGAAGCCTATGCATTAAAAGAGAAAAGAACACGTTTTAATGAGTTTGAAATACTGCGAGAAAAATACCGTAAAGCGCAGTTAAAAGAACTAAAAAATGACGAAAGCGGCGCGCACGTTAGTTCAAAACCAAAAATAAAAGTAATCAGAAAGAAACGTTCACCACAAGACGGTTCAACAAGCTTGGTAACAAACGACGAGCAAAAAACAGATAAAAAGATCGCAATAGCAAATAACCAAGATGTAAATCCAGTTATAGTAAGAGAAAAGCAAGCTAAGGCGGTACAAAACACGGCCAGTAAGCAAGCCGATGAAACAGCCGTAATAGCAAAACAAATAACAACTCAAAAAGAAGATGCTCCTAAAGTCGTCGCGCCAAGCAAACCTACCGATACATCGGCTGTTATGCTTGCACTTACTACTGAGCACGACTCTGCAGATTCCGTAGTAGCTGCACCTAAAAAAGCTAAGCCCGTTTACGAACCTCAAAAAGAAGCTATAGCAGCAAAGCAACCAACTAAAGCTGATGACGAAGTTACAATAATTTCGTTTGGCGCACCTAAAACAGGCCAGTTTAATTCGCAGCAAACTAGTAACTATAGTAATTCAGCACCGGCTCCGGCAGTTACTAATCAAAAAAATAGTAGCGACGTGGTATTCTACGAGGCGACTAAAAATACAACCGTATTTGAAAACAGCAACTATAAAAATGATGCTGATATTGAATTTAAAAGTTACGAAGCAGTACAAAAAACAGAGCTCCCAATGCTTAACCCTAAAGTATCGCCTTTACGCGTGCCATTTCACGTAATTGCTGTTGGCGAAAACCTATTTAGCATTTCGGTGCGATACAATGTTAAACTACAAAAGCTCCTGCAATGGAATGGTCTAAAAGAGTCGGATCGGGTAATGAATGGAAGTAAAATATACCTAAACGATCCAAATATTTATTACGAAATTAAAGCTGGTGATTCCCTTTACGATATAGCTACCCAGCGGCATGTATTAATTGATGAATTAATGCGATGGAATAAATTAAGTCCTGATATAGCACTAAAACCAGGGCACAAACTTTTACTAGTGGATCCAGACTCATACAAATTATGAATGACGAAAATACGCAAACACAGAGCGAACAGCCAACTGTAGGCCAAATATTAAAAAATCATAGAGAGCAAGCGAACGTTAGCATAGCGACTATTGCTGCACCGTTAAAGCTGTCTGAACTTCAAATTAAACGCCTTGAAAATGATGAATTTGCATTACTCGGCCCTATCACTTTTGTTAAAGGCTATATAAAAAATTATTGCCGTGAATTAAAAGTAGACAGCGCACCTATATTAGCGATGATGCCCGCACCACCGGAGCCGACTAAGCCCGCTAATATGCAGAGTTTTTCGCGCCGAACAGAAAAAGAAGCAAACGACAGTCGCTTAATGTTTTTTAGCTATTTAATTTTAGCGATTGTTATTGGCTCATCTGCTTTATGGTTTTGGCAAAACGCGACACCTATTGAAGAGCAAACCAGTAACATAAACGTTGCCAACTCAAAAATGAGCGAGCGCCAAGCCGCTCAACCCAGTATTTCAGAGCAACAGCAACAAGCCGAAATTGACGATGAATCATTATTAGAATCACAAAGCACGTCTAGTGAAACATCAACAAGCCCAGAAATAGTTAAAGAAACGGCTCCTATTGCTTCTAACAACGCAAGCCAAGACGATGCTAGCAGTACAATTGTTATGAACTTTAACGGCGAAAGTTGGGTTGAAATTTACGACGGCGAAGGCGAAAAAATAGCATTCGGTGTTAAAAAAGCAGGCTACATTATGACCGTAAGTGGCACGCCTCCTTTTTCAGTTGTGCTTGGTAAGCATGACGCTGTAGACATTACTTTAAACGGCGAACCTGTAGATGTTTCTGCATTTCCTAAAAACCGTTTAGCCAAATTTACATTACCACTAGCAGAGTAGTCGCTATGTTTTCAGAATCTCCAATTAAACGCAGAAAATCCACCCGTATCAATGTAGGTAACGTCCCTATTGGCGACGGCGCCCCTATTGCTGTGCAATCAATGACCAACACCGACACCATGGATGTTGATGCAACTGTTGCACAAATTCAGGCAATACAAGCTGCCGGTGCCGACATAGTTCGCGTATCTGTACCGACTATGGACGCTGCTGAAGCGTTTAAAAGTATTAAAGAACAAGTGACTATTCCGCTAGTAGCCGATATTCACTTTGACTACCGTATAGCCTTAAAAGTGGCAAAATACGGCGTTGATTGCCTGCGTATAAACCCGGGTAATATAGGTAGCGAAGAGCGTATTAGAGCTGTAGTAGACTCTGCTCGCGAGCACAACATTCCTATTCGTATTGGCGTAAACGGCGGCTCACTAGAGCGCGACTTACAAGAAAAATACGGCGAACCAACACCAGAAGCCTTATTAGAATCAGCAATGCGCCATGTAGATATATTACGTCGCCTTGATTTTGACCAGTTTAAAATATCGGTAAAAGCGTCTGACGTATTTTTAGCGGTAGGCGCCTATCGCTTACTCGCTAAAGAAATAGACCAACCACTGCATTTAGGTATTACCGAAGCGGGCGGAATGCGCTCTGGCTCTGTTAAATCTGCAGTAGGTTTAGGTATGCTACTTGCCGAAGGTATTGGCGATACCCTGCGAGTGTCGCTTGCTGCCGATCCTGTTCAAGAAATTAAAGTCGGCTTTGATATTTTAAATTCACTGCGTATTCGTGCTCGCGGTATTAACTTTATTGCCTGCCCTAGTTGTTCACGTCAAGAATTTGATGTGGTAAGCACCATGAACCAACTTGAAGAGCGCTTAGAGGATATTATCGAACCTATGTCTGTTTCGGTAATTGGTTGTGTTGTAAATGGACCAGGTGAAGCACTGGTTAGTGATATAGGGCTTGCCGGTGCAAACCGTCGTTCTGGTTTGTATATAAATGGCGAACGCCAAAAAGCGCGCATTGATAACAACAACATTGTTGAGCAGCTTGAAGGTTATGTACGCGACTTTATAGAGAAAAAGCAGAGCCAAACACCGATTGACATAAAAATAGTCGAATAAATACCGCATAAAGCGCCAAACAGCGGTGTTTGGCGTTTACCTTTATAGCCAAAACGCTATAATGTCAGGTCAATTTTTAGCATTCTTGTTGTGTAAGCATTTTTTATTACACAAAAACAGCATTTAGGATTTAGCAGTGGCAAAACAAATTCAGGCAGTTCGCGGTATGAACGATTGTCTGCCGGGCGATACACAAGTTTGGCAGAAAGTAGAAAACATTTTACGCGAGACAGTAGCATCGTTCGGTTATCAAGAAATTCGTTTTCCTATTGTAGAATCAACCGACTTATTTAAACGCTCTATTGGTGAAGTTACCGATATAGTAGAAAAAGAAATGTACACCTTTGCCGATCGCAATGGCGACTTATTAACACTTCGCCCAGAAGGCACCGCAGTATGCGTACGTGCTGGCAACCAAAATGGCTTACTATACAACCAAGAACAACGCCTTTGGTACATGGGTCCAATGTTTCGTCACGAGCGTCCGCAAAAAGGTCGTTACCGTCAGTTTCACCAATTTGGTTTAGAAACATTTGGTATTGCTACAGCCGACATAGACGCAGAAGTTATTTTATTAACAGCGCAACTATGGGAAGCCTTTGGTATTACTGACCACGTTCGTTTAGAGCTAAATTCTTTAGGGTCTAACGAAGCGCGTGCAGATTACCGCGATGCGCTAGTAGCCTATCTTGAGCAACACCTTGATGTGCTTGATGAAGACTCAAAACGCCGTATGTATTCAAATCCATTACGCGTACTTGATAGCAAAAACCCAGACGTACAAGCAATTTTAACTGATGCGCCTAAATTGTCTGAAAATTTAGATGCTGAATCAAAAGAACATTTTGAAAATTTATGTGAACGTTTAGACGCGGCTGGCGTCTCATATACGGTTAATGAAAAGTTAGTACGTGGTTTGGACTACTACAACCGCACTGTATTTGAATGGGTAACCGACGGTTTAGGCGCACAAGGCACTGTATGTGCTGGCGGACGTTACGATGGCTTAGTTGAACAACTTGGTGGTAAAGCAACGCCAGCAGTTGGTTTTGCAATGGGTCTAGAGCGCTTAGTGTTATTACTACAAGCACTTGAGTGCGTAGGTGACATTCGTCGTAATGCTGATGTATATTTAGCAGCAATGGGCGACAAAGCAAGCATTCAAGCTCCTGCAATTGCAGCGCAACTACGCAAAGACGTACCGGGTTTACGCGTTATGGTACATGCGGGCGGCGGCAACTTTAAAAAACAATTAAAACGTGCTGATAAAAGCGATGCACTTGTTGCAGTGATTATTGGTGAAGATGAATTAGAAAAAGGCGTTGTGACCATCAAGTATTTACGCGAGCGTAAAGAACAAGTCACATTAGAATTAGAACAAGCTAAAGCGCTATTAGCTGAGCTTATTAACGGCTAAGCGAACATTAGAGGTAAGAATGGATATTTATTCAACAGAAGAACAACAAGCAGAAGCCATTAAACGCTTTTTCCGTGAAAACGGCATTTCACTTGCGCTAGGTATACTTGTTGGCCTAGGTGGCTTATATGGCTGGAAAGCATATAACCAAAACCAAATTACTACCGCTGAAAAAGCATCAGATTCATATACAGCGCTTGTTGAAAGCGACGATGTATTATCTTCAGCTGATGCGTTTATTAGCGAAAATAAAGACACAAACTACGCAACACTTGCTGCATTTGTAGCTGCAAAAGACGCAGTAGAAGCGAAAAAACTAGACGTAGCAAGCGAAAAGCTAAGCTGGGTTGTGTCTAATACGCCAAATACAGAATTAAAAGCAATTGCGATTACACGTTTAGCACGTGTTCAAATTGCGCAAACTAAATATGACGATGCATTAACAACATTAAATGCACCATTACCTGAAGCGTTCAATGCAAACGTGGCCGAGCTTAAAGGCGATATTTACACTGAGCAAGGTAATAAAGATCAAGCACGTACTGCATACCAAGCAGCAATAGATGCGGGTGGATTAACAAGTAACCCACTATTACAAATTAAGTTAGATGACCTAGCAGTAACTAGCCCAGCGGCATAAGGTTTTAGGCATGAAAAAATTTACAACAGCAGCCCTTGCCCTATGTATGGCAACATTGATGGGTTGTTCATCAAGTGATGATGAAGATGAACTAGTACTTCCTGAAATTGTAAACCAATTTGAAACTGACGTTGTTTGGCAAGAATCTGTAGGTGATGGCGTAGAGCATTATTTTTCTCGTTTAACACCCGCAGTTTACAAAGATACTGTGTATGTTGCTAGCCGCGAAGGCCAAGTAGAAGCGCTTTCGCTTGATAATGGCGATACAAAATGGGAAACCGATGTACGCCAAGACTTATCATTTTGGCCTTGGGCTAACAACGGAAATGCAAAATTATCAGGTGGTATTTTGCAAGCCTATGGTAAAATTTATATAGGTTCTGAACACGGCTTTATTATTGCTCTTGATCGCGAAACCGGTGAAGAAGTTTGGCGTAAAAACGTACCAGGCGAATCACTGTCTAAACCAACAGCAGGCGATGGCTTAATATTTGTAAATTTAGGCTCTGGTAAATTGTTAGCCCTTCACCCAGATACAGGCGAAGAGCGTTGGAGCTTTGAACAAGAAGTTCCACCACTAACATTACGCGGACAAAGCTCGCCAACCGTTGCTAACGGTGGTGTATTAGTAGGCCTTGAAACAGGCAAGCTAAGCGTATTAATTTCAGACAGTGGTTACTCAGCATGGAGCGCAGAAATTGCGGTTGCTAAAGGCGCATCAGAATTTGAACGCCTAGTTGACGTAGACACTCAACCACTTATTAGCGGTCCATACGCTTACGCTATAGCTTACAACGGCAACTTAGCTGCTGTAGATATTCGCTCTGGCAATGTTGTATGGAAACGCGAGTACAGCAGCTACCGCGAAATTGCGATGGATGCACAAACAATTTATTTAGTAGATAGCGATGGTGTTATTTACGCATTAGATAAAAATTCAGGTATTGAACGTTGGAGCCAACCCGCTCTACGCGGTTGGTACCTAACAGGCCCTGCAGTTGCAGGTAGCCACTTAGCTTTAGGCGACCAAGAAGGTAACCTACATTGGCTAAATAAAGAAACTGGCGAGCTAGTATCTCGTGAAGACTTTGACAGCTCGGGCTTTTTTGTTGAGCCAGTTGTTGCCGACGATAAGCTAATTTTATACACCCGTGATGGTGAAGTTAGTATGGTAAAAATACCAAACTAAGTTACTAATAGTCATATGGTTTTTTTAAGGCTTCGCACTGCGAAGCCTTTTGTTGTTTTTTAAAGAGGTAGTTTATGCTTCCCGTGATCGCTCTAGTTGGGCGACCCAATGTGGGCAAATCCACATTATTTAACCGTTTAACACGTACTCGTGATGCACTCGTAGCCGATTTTCCAGGTTTAACACGAGATAGAAAATATGGCCAAGCTAGTTACGATGGCTATGAATTTATCGTGGTAGACACGGGCGGTATTGATGGCTCAGAAGAAGGCATCGAAATCGAAATGGCAGATCAATCTCTGCTAGCCATTGAAGAAGCCGACATTGTTCTGTTTTTAGTAGATGCTCGTGTAGGTATGACCGTAGCTGACCAAGCAATTGCTAATCACTTGCGCAAGCAAGATAAAAAGTGTTTTGTTGTTGCTAATAAAACCGATGGTATTGATGCAGATTCAAACTGTGCTGAATTTTACCAATTATCATTAGGTGAAATTCATCATATTGCTGCATCGCATGGCCGTGGTATTACGTTATTACTTGAGCAAACACTTCAGCCGCTTATTGCTGAATTAGCTGCACAAGACGAAGACGTAACAGGCGATGACGAAGAGCTTATTAATCTTTACGAAGAAGATGAAGACAGCGATACCGATCACCAGGCATTTGCAGACAAACCTGTAAAGCTTGCAATTATTGGTCGCCCTAACGTTGGTAAGTCAACGCTTACAAACCGTATACTGGGTGAAGATCGTGTAATTGTATACGACATGCCAGGTACAACACGTGACTCTATCTACATTCCGATGACTCGAAATGAAAAAGAGTATGTGTTAATTGACACCGCAGGTGTTCGTAAGCGTAAAAAAGTAAGTGACGTAGTTGAGAAGTTCTCAGTTATAAAAACGCTTCAAGCAATCGAAGATTGTAACGTTGTGTTATTGATTGTTGATGCTCGCGATGGTATTTCAGATCAAGATTTAAGCTTATTAGGCTTTGCGCTTAACTCAGGTCGTTCATTGGTAATTGCAGTGAACAAATGGGATGGCTTAGACGATTACGTTAAAGATCGTATTAAATCAGAGCTCGATCGCCGTTTAGGCTTTATTGACTTTGCACGCCTACACTTTATATCTGCACTACACGGTACAGGTGTTGGTCATTTATTCGAGTCTGTTGACGAAGCGTATGAATCAGCGACTAAACGTATAAGTACTGCAATGTTACGTCGTATTATGGACATGGCTCAAGCCGATCACCAGCCGCCACTTGTTCGTGGTCGTCGTGTTAAGCTCAAATATGCGCATGCCGGTGGTTATAACCCACCACGTATTGTTATTCACGGTAACCAAGTTAAAGATTTACCAGATAGTTATAAACGCTACCTGATGAACTACTACCGTAAAGCGCTTAAAATTATGGGCACACCTATTAAAATCGAATTTAGAGAAGGTGAAAACCCATTTGCTGGTCGTGTTAATAAAGTAACACTGTCGCAAAAGCGTAAAATACGTGCATTTGCTAAAGAAAACCGTAATAAATAAACTTTTCAAGCGTTAGTTTATTACAATAAAAACGGCGTACTTTTTAGTACGCCGTTTTTGTTTTAATATGTTATTAAGAGTTACAAACCAAGTAAAGCTAAGCGCACTAAGTTTTCCACCGTGGCTTCATGTGCACTTTTATTTTTATTAGTTGGCATAAACCTAGAAGTAGGTGATTTAATAGTTATAAAGCCATGATTGGTTGCCATTTCATGAGCTAATAGCTTTCGCTCTTTAGGTGTTAAATGGTTTTCGTGTATTTTTGCCAGTTCACCGCTATCAAGCCATATGCCTGCACAACCTGGGCATTCGTCTATTTCAACCACTTTAAGCGGTGAAAAATACCGGCGCATCATCACAATACTTGGGCATTTAGGACAATTTACTCGCATTGAGACATCGCCCTCACCTTCAATATAGTTACTTAAGTGTTTAAGTAATACCTGACCGTGCTTTAACTCTGGCGAGCTAAACTTAAAAATTTGGCTGTTATCAAAAAATACGCCACCTTGCACTGAAGTGTAAACAGTAATACCGCCAATTAATAACGGCTCAAGAGAGGCATTTGTACGTGGGCATAACATTCTAAAAATCCTTTTTATTTTAATACCTAGCTTACACTACTTTACTCAAGCGCTTTATGAATAAGCCCAACAAGTGGATCTGGTAATGTAATATTACCTGTAAGTACAAACTCATGGGCTTCATCTGACATTTTTTGCCATGTGCGGCGAATAATACCAATCCATTTTTCTTCATTGTAATCTGGTTTTGCATTGGCAAACCCAAGCATGTAGTGTTCAATAAACACCAAACTCGCTACATCTTCTACTAATTGGCTATCTGGATTGCGCTTAATATCTTTTTTAGCAACAGCGTTATAAACACGGTTTTGGTCCGTATCGTTAAACCCAGCTTGTTTCATTAATTCAACGGCTAGTAACGCATGAAAAATATAAAGAGCACTGCGCCACTGATGATAGCCCTGCTTATTCATTTCAAAGTCACTACGCGGCGACTTCCAACGCTGAATATGCTGTGCGCGCACTGCAATTTGCATAAGTTCATTGGCAGCTGGTTTAAAGCGAGTTAGCATTTCGCTCATGCGTAGGGCGTATAAACTTTCTTTTGGGAAATTTTCGCCATTGTGTTGTTCGCTATTAGGATCTTGATTATTCGCTTCATCAATCAGCGCTATTACTTTATTAAACATGACGACCTTTATTGTAATTAGTTTTAATCATTCTAAACGCTGATAAAACAATAAACTAGTGGCCCACTCACTTCAGCGGTGAAATTTGTTCAATCAAAAAGTAAAACCAATTGATACTGGTTATAAAAGTAAGCGCATTAATAAAGTTAACTTGGTACTATATTAAAAACAAAAATGATAAATGTGCGTACACTAATAAAAATTAACGCGCTAAAAATGAGAATAATATGTTCAAAAAAACAATTTTAGCTATTTGCTTAGCTGTAGCATCACTGCCGAGCGCAGCCGATAGCAATGCAGATTTAAAAACCATTATTGATAACCATTGGCAAAATGCAAAAGCCGAAAAAATATTCTTTCGTACCGACCCTGATGGTTGGAAACCCAGTGGTACATTACCAAATTGGACCGAACAAGCCATTGCAAAGCGCCAAGCTTATAATAACAATGTATTAAAAAACTTAAGTAAAATAGATCCTAAAACGCTGAGCAGCTCGCAGTTAATGAACTACCGTTTATTTAAATACGAGCGAGAAACAGAGCAGCAAAGTTACCTTTTTCAAGATAAGTATTTTCAGGTTAACTTTTTAAGTGGCTGGCATACCTACTTTGCCGAAGCACCGGCTAATATGGCATTTTTAACACCTGATGATTACAACGCATTTTTAGTAAGCCTTGCCGACTACCCTCGCTTTAATCAAGAAAACATTAACTTGATGAAGGAAGGAATTGAACTGGGGTATACGCACTACTGCAAAACATTTGAAAATTACAGCCAGAGCATTAACGCTCATATAGTTAAGCAACCTGAAAACAGTGCCTTATACGAGCCTTTTACACGTATACCAAATACGTTTACAGCAGAGCAAAAGGCCACATACCAAAATAAAGCAAAAGCCTTAATTAGCTCAAAAGTAGTACCAGCTTATCAGCACTTTTACGACTTTTTTGAAAACGATTACATGCCTAACTGTAGAGCAGAGCCAGGTATTTCAAGCGTTAAAGGCGGGCTTGAGTATTATAAATATGCGGTAAATTATTACACCACAACCAATGCAACACCCAAGCAAATACACGAGCTTGGCTTAAAAGAAGTGGCGCGTATAAAAACGCAAATGCAAAACATTATTGATAAAGTAAGCTTTGATGGCACTTATGCTGAGTTTTTAGAATTTTTAGCAACCGATGAGCAATTTTACGCAACAGACGCGCAAGACTTGCTTGAAAAAACAGCTTTTATAACGCAAAAAATGTATGGCAAGTTACCCACCTACTTTGGCCATTTACCACGTAACACCTTTACAATAAAAGGCTCAGCGAGTCGTGGCGCGTTTTATATGCCACCGGCTGATAATCGCTCACCGGGTACTTATTTTTTAGCCTCAACACCTAAGCTACAACCTTTATATAATTTAGAAGCACTTAGCCTACACGAAGCAATACCAGGGCATCATTTACAAAACGCCATTGCAATGGAGTTAGACGTGCCCCAGTTTAGACGCACACTTAGCCACTCAGCATTTGGCGAAGGCTGGGCGCTTTACACCGAGCGCTTAGGCAAAGAAGCCGGCTTTTATCAAAACCCTTATAGCGACTTTGGTCGTTTAGGTTACGAAATGTGGCGCGCAGTGAGGCTTGTTGTTGATACAGGTATTCATGCATTTGGCTGGAGCCGCCAAAAGGCAATAGACTACTTGGCAGATCACACTGCATTGCCACAAAGCGCGGTGGAGGATCAAATAGATCGTTATATATCATGGCCAGGCCAAGCGCTTTCGTACAAAATGGGGGAGCTAAAAATACGCGAACTACGCGCAAAAGCTGAACAAGAACTAGGTGCTAAGTTTGATATTCGCAGCTTTCACGACACCGTAATCGGCCAAGGTTCATTGCCTATGTCAGTACTTGAGGATGTAATAAACGATTGGATAGCAGAGCAAAAATCGGCTATTTAACATTAAAGGAGGCGGTATTATTTACCGCCTCTTTCTAAATGGACTTTTTAATGAAACAAATCATTATTTTCATACCACTCATTTTATTTAGCAGCCAAGCTAATGCGTTTTGTTTAGACGCATCAAACTACATAGAGGGCGTAAAATATGGCGTTTGTGGGGAGCAAACAGATTCAATTTCCCTTACGCCTTATTTTATTATATGGATGCTTTTAAACGTGTTATTTGGGCAAATGCTTAATAAACCAAATATACACGTGGGATTTAAATATTTACTTTTTCTTTGTACGTTCCCACTGAGCCCGTTAGTACTATTAATGAATTTAACTGGAATGATGGTATCTCGCATTTATAAAAAACATTCAAACACCGCAAAAAACAAAGCCCAACCTAACCATGATTGCGCGGAACCTGTTATAGAAAAACCGAGCGTTAAGCAGCTAATAATTGGTGAGTACACTTTTGACAGCATGCAACAGGCCTTAATTAAAGAAGATAACCACTTCACATTAGAGCCTAAATGCATGCAGGTACTAAGCTATTTAGTTGAACAACAACCAAGGATAGTTAGCCTAGAAGAGTTACATAATAATGTATGGGAGAATCAAATAGTAACCGACACTGCAGTTAGGCGAGTTATTAGCAAACTACGTGTAGCCCTTAACGATAACGACACAAAAAACCCCAAATATATAAAGTCTGTAATGAAGCGAGGTTATCAGCTCATAGCAGAAGTTAAATCACAACCCACTGAATAGCAATGATTTATTAAAGTTATAACCGAGGTAATATCGTGGTTATAACTTTATAATAACTAGTTAACAGCTTTATTATCGTTATTTTTTACCTAACGTTTTAATTTATTTAGGCGCTGTAGAGCGACCCATAAAATTAAATAATTAAGGAAAAAATATGAAACATTTACTGCCGCTAGCACTATTATTAATTACAACATTAGTTACCATCAGTCTAATAGGTAATGCGCAATGTATTGAAATAGGTAACGCATCTATTGCCAGTATTTCATTCGGCACGTGTGATTTATCAAGCGCTAAAACAACGCTATCACCACTCGTTACTATTTTTTGGTTAGCAATGAATATGCTTTTTGCAATCATATTGCCTAAACCATCTATTGCTAAAAAGTACAAAATTGCTTTATTTATTTGTAGTTTACCGCTTAGCGTATTTGTGTATTTAATTGCTTATGTATCTATTAACCTCACTAACACGACCAAACCAGTTAAATAAAACCTAAGCAGGTGAGTAAGTAATACTTGCTCACCGCTTCATTACTAAAACTTGCAGCTGACTAATCCCTACCGGCTTTTACTTCGTAAAGTTAATGATTTACAAAAACCAGAGCATAAGTATGAGCAAACGCATTTTATATTGGCTACAAAACGATTTACGAATAGACGACAACCCTATTTTAAGTGAACTTGCTACTGGGCAATGTACACTCGATATTATATTTGTAATAAATCCGCATTGGTTTAAAAATAATAACTACCAACAAAAACCATATGGCGTGCATAAACAACAGTTTTTAATGCAAAGCCTGTTTGAACTACAACAAGCACTTATTGAACGCGGGCAAACACTACACGTGCTTAAAGGCGAGCCAATAACACATTTAAAAGCGCGTATAACTGCGCACAATATTGATGAAGTGGTTTATAGCGAGCAAGTAGGTTTGTACGAGCAACGCCAAATAAGTTTACTTAAAGCGCATTGCCCAAATACAAAATTTACAGGCGAGCTGCAAGACACCCTATTTAAACAAAGCGACCTACCTTTTGATTTAAACGAGCTGCCTAAAAGCTTTACCCCGTTTCGTAAAAAGGTAGAGGCAGCCAATATACCTATAACCCTCTCAATGTTACCTGAAGGTTTACTCCCTCAACCTATAACATTATGTGCGGCCAAACCAATTGAGCTTACTGATGACAACAACGCGATAATGCACGGCGGATTTAAAAGTGCGCAAGCTCATTTAGCGCAGTACTTTTCGGGCTTACTGCCAAGTACCTATAAAACAACTCGAAACGAGCTTGATGGCTTTAATAACACCACAAAATTTAGTACTTGGCTTGCCTTTGGTTGTGTAAGTGCACGGCAAGTTTATAAAGCGGTTGAAGAGTACGAACATAAACATACCGCAAACGAATCAACTTATTGGATTAAGTTTGAATTGCTATGGCGAGAGTATTTTAAATGGCATGCACTCAATGCGGGCAACAGGCTGTTTAGCTTTAAAGGTCAAAAGCAAACCAAACCCCTAACAACGTTTATACCAAACCGATTTGCTGCATGGTGTAACGGCTCAACGCCCTTCCCATTGGTCAATGCCATTATGAATGAGCTCAATGCTACTGGCTATATATCAAACCGAGCAAGGCAAGTTGCAGCGAGCTGCTTAGTTAACGAACTTGGTCTTGATTGGCGCTATGGCGCGGCTTATTTTGAACAGCAATTGATTGATTACGACGTAGCCGCAAATTGGGGCAACTGGCAATACATAGCGGCCGTAGGTGTAGATCCGCGTGGCGGTAGGCACTTTAATATACAAAAGCAAACCGCGCAGTTTGATCCACACGGTATTTACACTAATAAATGGCAAGGTAATAAAAATACCAGCGCGCAGCTGGATGACTTAAACGAAGTTGATTGGCCAATTTAAGCCAATCAACTTTTGCAAAGCAACGTTTAAAACAGCTCAGCAATACCCACATTAATTGCAAAGCCGCCTAACGTTAAAAACAAAAATAAACACAGCGCCAGTAACAGCGGTTTAATACCCGCTTGGCGAATTGCCCCAACATGTGTGCGTAAACCCAAAGCCACCATCGCAATGGTGAGTAATATATTATCAAACCAAACAACTGCGTTTGTAGTCACTTGAGGAATAATAGAGAGTGAATGCACACCACTTGCCACTATAAATAACACCGCAAACCAAGGGATTGTAATACCCGCTTTTTGCTCGCCGCCATGTGCGTTTATTTTTGTATGCTTTTTACTTTGCCAAAATGATAAACCTACTAAAAATGGCGCAAGCATCATCACTCTTAGCATTTTCTCAATTACAGCGGTGTCGGCCGCGTTAGCGCTTACCGCAGTGCCCGCCGCAACCACTTGCGCTACTTCATGAATGGTTGAGCCTACAAAAATACCGTACGCGTGCTCGCTCAATCCCATGTACTCAAACATTATTGGGTAGGCAAACATGCTTAGCGTACCAAACACCACCACCGTTGCTACCGCTACTGATACTTTATGCGCCTGTGCTTTTATAACAGGCTCGGTTGCCATCACCGCTGCAGCGCCACAAATAGAGCTACCCGCGCCAATTAATATAGTTGTTTGCTCATCTAGCTTAAATACACGTTTGCCAAGTTGAATTGCTAATATAAATGTACCAACAAGCATAACAATGTCGGTTAGTAAGCCACTCCAACCAACGCCCGCTACTTGCGTAAAGGTTATTCTAAAACCAAACAACACAACGCCCGCTTTGAGCAAAATACTTTTAGCGTAATCAACGCCCACATCGGTATGAGTCGCTATACGCGAAAAAATACTGTTACCCACAATAATACCAACCACAATACCAATAGTGAGTGAGCTAAATTGCGCAGTTTGCATTATTGATAATTTACTAAGCGCAACAGCAACGCCCGCAAGTACAATAACCAGTAACATGCCAATCCACCAGCGAGAGTCACCATACTGTTTAGTGTTAACACCTAAAGGCTGTAACCCATTTTTAATAGTGCTAAGCATGATATTCCCTCAATCAAACAACTCTAATTAGTTGACTTCATTTTAATAAAGGCCAAAATATAACTCCAATATATTAAAATCATGATTCGATAACTTAAGGTTATGTAATTTGAGAGGCACAATGAATTTACATGCACTTAGGGTGTTTTATACGGTAGCAAAGCTTGGTAGTTTTTCAGGCGCAGCCGAGGCGCTTTTTATAAGCCAGCCGGCGGTATCTAAAACGCTAAAAGAGCTTGAGTATCAACTAAACATACAACTTATTGAACGTGCATCTAAAGGCAAAAAACTCACTTTAAGTGAAGGCGGGCAAGCGCTTTTTGAACATGCGCGTAGTATTTTTGCTATCGAAAAAGCCGCCATTGAAGATATTAAATCGCGCACAGGGCTTAAGCGCGGCACACTTGTTATTGGCACCAGCACAACGATTGCCAGCTATTGGCTGCCTCCTTACTTAGCTAAATTTTGCGCGCAGTTCCCACATATAAAAGTGGAAGTACAAGTGGCCAATACTGCGCAAATTGAACACGCATTACTTGAATGCACTATAGATTTAGCACTGGTTGAAGGCACGCCGACTGAGTCGCATATAATAAGTAAGCACTGGCAAAACGATTTAATGAGTGTGGTTATACCCAGTAACTTTAAGCCCACGAAAGACTTAAAAGCATGGTTAAACAAACAATTTTGGCTACTGCGCGAGCCGGGCTCGGGCACTTTAGAAATGTCGGTTAAGTTACTAGCCCAACATGGCGTAATAGCAGAGTGCAGTATGCAATTGGGCAGCAACGAGGCAATAGCAAGGGCAGTAGCACAAGGAATGGGCGTGGCTTTATTGCCTAATGTAGTCACTGAGGATTTAGTGCAGCTTGGTAAATTAACACGCCTGAGTCAAAAAAATAACGAGCAACTCTCTCGGCCACTGTATCAACTACATTATAAAGACAGGCCCTCTTCGCATGCTGCACAAGCATTCGGAAAAAGCCTGTTTAATGAATAATGTTTAATCTGAGCTGTAAGCCGAGTAAGAAAACGGTTGTGTAACATTAATCGCTTGTTGTGGTGTTACCTTAATTTATTATATATAAGCCAACTAGTTAAACCCATTGAAAGTACTAATAAATGAAGAACCAATGTTACACGATCAAACTCACTAAAAAGACTAAGTAAAAAAACTGGAAGTATACTTAAGATTAAAACTACAGGTAATTTAAATAAATTTAACTTTTGGAGTAATAAGCTAATAGGTAATCCGTAAATGAACATTAAAGGATAGAAATAAAATAAACTTCCCATCCCTATTGATACACCAAAACCAACATCTAAAATTAACGAACTCACAGAAGTATAGTTTTCTATGCCCGCATAAAAATAACAAAAACCAAGGATTGGTAACGCAATTAAAGGACTAAGAATCGCAGCAATCAAATTTTTACGTAGATCCTTAGACATATTAAGAAACACCATAACGAGCTTGTAGATTAATTCGTTTTTTATTTGTTTTAATTGATATGCAAACCATAGCTGAATTCCTATTTTGGCCTTACACATTAAAGTATCAGGAGACTACTCATAGCAGCCCAACAGCTAACTTATAAACCTATTTGCTAAATCGTTAACCCCAAATACGAACAAGCTCTATTTACAAACCCTGTGTTAAATCTTGTGCCAATGTACCCATTGGCTTTTCAATTACGCGTACTAACTCTTTACCATCGTCTTTTACTATAAACGTAGGGGTGTATTGCAAGTCATTAGCCTGTGCAATGCCTGCATCGTCTTGCTTGTTGTAACCTACGGCCACATATTCAATGCTTGCAAGTTCAACTTTCGACGCATCAAGTAACTTAATCAGCTTTGGTACTTCGCGCTCACTGTCGTGGCACCACGTACCAAATAATACAATAAGCTCTTTGCCTTCTAGCTTTTGCATTAGGGCTATATCTTGTGCTGTTGGTGTATACGCTTTGTATTGCTCGTTAAACTTGTTGTAGTCGCTTAGCAGTTCTTGCGTACTTATCTCGCCCGAAAATGGCGCCGTAGCAGCGCAGCTTACAAGCGGCATGCTTAAAGCACACAATAAAATTAATTGTTTAAACATAAGGTACTCTTTAATTAGGTATTTAATTAAGTATTAAATTAAGTATTAAATTAGGTATTAAATTAGGTATTAAATTAGGTATTAAATTAGGTATTAAACGACTATACCCAATATTGAGCGCGGAGTGAACAGCTCAAGACCGTTACTTTTTATCCATAAAAAAGTTAACTTGCGATAAGTTAGTTAAATATTCTCGCCTTATGTCTTTATTTTCAGCCAGCTTGTCTAAATCACCAATTAAGGTAACTAACTTATTATGAGAATGACTGCTGGTTGTTTTAAAGTCGTCTTGCTTTTCGTCGCTGTCAACACGCTCTTTTTTATTCATGTTGTAGCTGTTTTCGTTTTCTTCAAGCCAAATATCGTCAATTAAGCGAATGTCACTTTTACTAATGGTTTGCTCTTGCATCGCCATTTGCAGCTCGTATTGATTTGTTTCCGGGCTAAACGCATACATTTTTGTATCAATATCAACTTCGTGAGACTGATCAAGCCCCGCAAGTTCTTTATTTTTTACTGCGGTACCTACGTTATAACTCTCTTCTTTGTCGTAGTAGTCAGGGCGACTGTATTGATAATCAAAGTGGCTACTTACATTTTTACTTTGTGTTAAACCGCTAAGCTCGCCTAATTGGGTTTGCTCAGTCGCTTGGCTTAGCTCAATAGTGCTTTTAGGCTGATAGTCGCCACTATCCAGTGCATAAGAAAACGTAGCATCAAAATCAGCGAGCTTAGAAATCCCTGCTCCCAATGTATTTGGCGCTTTATTACCAAGCCCTTGGTAACGGGGATCGTTTGTGACCATGTTATCAACTAAATCGGCAACCATAGCGCGCCCGTCATTAAATTGCTTATCTGCAAGTGACTCTATATTGCTATAACGTTCAGCCGCTGACGACATACTTGTAAAAGCGCCTTTAAATAATGCAAAACCTTGCTGCATTGTCTCATCCCCTTTACGACCAAATGCCGAGTCTTTACTATCCTCGGTACTGTTTACTCGGCTATCTTCTAAGCTTTGATCGAGGGACGCTAAATACTGCTGCATTTGCTGTGTGTCTTCAGCGCCAATGGTCGACATATCGAGTGCAAAGTCGATTTCGTTTTTCCCATTCTCAGCCTTAAACACAAGTGCTTGTTGATTTGTCGCTTCATCTATTGAGTAACTTAAATCAAGCGTGTTTTCGCCTGTATCAAGCGCATCATTTTGCGTTGTTGAAAACGACACATTAAAACCCGCTAGCTGCTCACTATTAAAGCCTGCTAAAAAGTCTAAACTCATGTCTGTTTGGTTTGGGACTATAAGAGGATTGAATGAATTTTCACTCACTTTAAAAAACTCATCGGCCATTTCACCAACACCCGCCATAACCTGCGTTAAAGCCGCATGTTCAGCCTCAGATAAATCGCCATTTACTTCGTAACTTATGCCAAAGCCATCAACGGCTTCGCCCGTTTTTTCATCAAAGCCTTGTGACGAATTAAAAGTGATATTTATTACATCACCCTCTTTGGTTTTTACCGAGAGCTCAAATAAATAATTATCGTCATCCTCGTACTTGCTACGGTTAGCACTTTCCATATAAGGATTAAGCGTGCGCTCAACACGTTGCTGGCTTGAGGCTAAAAACGTTTTTTGCTCATGCCCAAGTTGCCCCAAGCTTGATAAAATATCGCTGGTATTAGCATAAGCACCCTGAATATTTTTAACAGATGTATTTAATCGCTCAATTAATTGGGTGCTGTTTTCATTTTTTAATAACCCCTCATTCTGAGAGCTTATTACGGTGCGCAGGGCGAGTTCTTCATCGGAGAGTTTATAGTTAAGCGTGCTAGGTGTGCTTGAAATAGTAAATAGCGAGGTAAGTTGCTGTTGTAAAATATCCCCTACTTTTTGATTGCTAGTTATTGTTTCGTAAAGTGTTTCATCATTTAGCTGGCTTAATAACTCGTCGGTTATTTTAGGCGCATTAATTTGTAAATCATTAATAGCTTGAAGGTCGCCACTGCTGTGTAGTGAAGGTGTCGCAGATGTTTGGTTCGCGTTATTAACTGATTGGGCAAGCACAGTGCTTAGATTAGCCTGACTGCCAAATATATTATTAACCATGATTATCCTTAATCGCTAAACCCTATTAAGTAACTTATCGGGCGCTTAGTTAAAAGCTTTAGCCTAAAGGCGCATTTTTTACCTATTATTTATACAAATAATTTATTAATAAGTTAAACAAACATAATATACATCTGGTAAAAATAAACCGGATAAGCGTAGGTCGGATAAGCGAAGCGCCATCCGACACTCTATTAATCTACCCACCTTACTCTTAAGGGTTATTTTATTTGCTTACTATCTTCACCTGTTTCTTTTATTCTTTGTACTAAAAAATCGACCGCCGCTTTTACCTTTGGTACCAAATAACGTTGTTTTTGATACAACAAATAAACAGCCATATTAGAATTTTGAGTTATTGCCACCTCATGCTCAAACTTAAGCTCTTGTAACTCGCCCAACTCAAGGTATGAAGCCAGTGCCCATCGAGTTGACATTAAAATACCTTCCCCGTTACATGCTTTTTTGGCAAGCCACGACCCGTTATTTGAAATAGCGACCGCAGGCCCAGAAACGTCATGCCATTGCTCATCTACTTTACATAACCACGGCGTTGGCCCTGAAGGCGTTTTAAAATAAAGCCCATTATGGTGCTTTAATTCCATGGCGTTACTTGGCACTCCGTGTTTTTGTAAATAGCAGGGGGACGCCACAGGTATAAAGCCATTATCCATAAGTTTTATTGCTATCACGCGCTCATTGGGTGCATAACCACCACGAATAGCAATATCAACATCGTCACGGCCAAGTGTCGACAGCTCATCGCTTAAGCTTACATCGAGTATTATTTCGGGGTATAACGCGCTAAGCTCATCAAGCAGCGGCATGAGCATTTTGTCGCCAAAACCTACCATGCAACTTATAGATAAACGCCCCTTTGGGGTTGTTTGGTAACTTCGAACCGTTTCGTGGCTTTGCTCAAGCTGGTTCACTATTTTTTGTACATCGCTGTAGTAAATTTGCCCTACTTCGGTCAGCTTAACTATGCGGGTTGAGCGTTTTAAAAGCGTAGCCCCTAGGCTTTTTTCTAAATCGGCCACTCGCCTCGACAACGACGAAGGCGGCACACCAAATGCTTTTGCGGCTTTGGTAAAACTGCCCGTTTCAACCACTTTAATAAAATACCGTATGGCTTTTAGTTGATCCAAGTCGCCTCTCCATTAAATAAAATTCTTTATTGTCTTAAAGACAAAAGTGATTCGCATTTTCCCTTATATATAAGCAAATTAAAACAAGTAATAATAGGTTCAACTTAAACACGGGGACCAAAATTGCATTATTTGGCAATGAGTATCCTCACGTTAATAATGGAAAGCTGACTTATGATTACTTTGCACGGTTTTGCTGCTAGCAATTATTACAACCTAGTTAAACATGTACTTTTACACAAACAACTGCCATTTAAAGAACACCTTGTTTACGGTGGAAGTGAAGAGTTATTAGCAATCAGTCCTGCAGGTAAAGTGCCGGCAATAACCACAGCCAATGGCCTTAATATTTCAGAGTCGAGTGTTATTTGCGACTTTATAGAAGAGTCGTACCCGCAAACTCCGCTATACCCTGAAGATGCAGGTGAGCGCGCAGTTGTTCGTCAAATTATGAAAATAGCAGAGCTTTATTTTGAACTGCCAAGCAGACGGTTCATCCCTTATGTATTTTCGGGTAATGAAGTTCCTGAGGCTCTTAAAACAGAAGTACGCCAAGTATTAACTCGCGGCGTTACTGCATTAAACAAACTAGGTAAGTTTTCACCTTGGATTGCAGGCGAGCAATTCACAATGGCAGACATTTACGTTTATTACGTAAACACTATTGTTAGCGCTTTTGGCTCTACTCAGCTTGATTGGGATGTACTAGCACAAGTTCCCGACATGAAAGAGTGGAACGAATCAATGAGTCAATTAACCATTGCACAAAGCATAGAGGCCGACCGCCAAGCAAATATGGCTGACTTTATGCAAAAAGTGAAAGCTCAAATTCAAGCAGCAAGCGCTAAATAGCCCTTAGCTATAACAGTAATCAATACTCATTTTTGTAGGAGCAAACATAATGACAGATAAAAATATCCAACTTACTTCAACTATCAGCGAAAACAACACACTAACACTTGCCTTAAAAAACATCGAGATGCCAAAGCCGAATGCCGATGAAGTGGTTATTCGCATTGAAGCTGCACCATTAAACCCATCAGACTTAGGCGTTTTATTCAGCGCAGCTGATATGTCTACTGCAAAGCAATCGGGTACTGATGAAAACCCAGTAATTACTGCCGATGTTCCAGCTCAATTTATGCCATCACTTAAAACACGCGTAGGTAAAGCCACACAAGTAGGTAATGAAGGCGCAGGCACCGTTGTAGCAGCAGGTTCATCACCAGCCGCACAAGCATTAATGGGTAAAACCGTTGCTGTAATTGGCGGTGGTACGTATCGTCAATTTATTTGTGCCAATGTACAAAGTTGCCTAGAGCTAAAAGAAGGGACTACCGCTAAAGAAGGTGCATCATCTTTTGTTAACCCACTTACCGCACTAGCAATGGTAGAAACCATGCGCGCTGAAGGTCATAAAGCTATTATTCACGCGGCTGCAGCTTCTAATCTTGGCCAAATGCTAAACCGTATTTGTATTGCTGATGGCGTTGATTTAATTAATATTGTTCGTAAACCAGAGCAAGAAAAATTACTGCGCGATATGGGTGCAAAATATATTGTTAACTCAAGCAGCGACACTTTTTTTGCTGACCTAACCGCTGCAATAATCGAAACCGGTGCAACTATAGCGTTTGACCCAATCGGTGGCGGCCAACTAACAAGTGACATTCTTAACTGTATGGAAGTTGCAGCTGCACGCGATATGAAAGAGCACAGTGTTTATGGCTCAGACACTTACAAACAAGTGTATATTTATGGTGCATTAAACCGAGGCCCTATCACAATAAACCGTAACTTTGGTTTTGCATGGGGTGTAAACGGATTCTTGTTATTTAATGCCTTAGGTAAATTAGGCACAGATACAGTAATAAAAATGCGCAAACGTATTGCAGACGAAATCACCACTACATTTGCGAGCAACTACACGCACGAAGTGTCATTAGCTGAGGTATTACATTTACAATCAATCGCGGCTTATTCTAAACAAGCAACAGGCGAAAAGTACTTAATTAAACCTCAAGCTTAATTAAATATTCTTCGTTAAAAATTAAAAACCACAGCGCTTAGCACTGTGGTTTTTAAATATAAAAGCAGATGCTAATTAGGTATCTGCTTTTTATTTGGTCGTTGTAAAAACTAGCTCGGAGTATTTACTTTGGCTAATAAATTACACTCGTGGATTTCAAGCATTCCTCTAGACAGCTTTCAACTAAGATTGTACTTTCCGCTCGCTACAAATAGTCAAGTGTGTGAGCTAATCAACTGTATCCGCTCAATCTTCAAAACTATGAGAGGAAAAATATTAATGAGCCTATGTACTTTGTTTTGGTGAGAGATCTTTGGGCATAGATGGAGTTATGACTTTTTCTCATTTTTTAGACTCAGTTTTCCCTTTTATGTGCCAAATAAATTTTTTAATACTTTCATATAACTGGGTTCAAAAGTAAATTATTAACCTTTTCTATTTCATCCAACCATATTTTTGTTTCTTTACATCGCATTGCCACAGTAGTTTCAATTAAAGGATAAATATCAAGTAACTTATTGTGATTGAAAATAGGCTCATGATGAGCGATTCGATTTCTTATTTTTCTTATTACAAAGCAAGCTTCTTTTAATAGCGTTCTAATTTGCGCCCCAGTTAGGTTATCAGCATTTGGAAATGCAGTCTGAATATGAACGTTCCAAATACGCCCATCATGCCTTCGCGTTAGCATTTCTTCCCACCAAGATAACTTTAACTCTGGTAACACCTTGCCTAACCCTTGGTAATTATTGCTAACAATGCTTAATAGCTCTTTTTTATTTTTATAAGCCAGTGAGTTTTGAAATACCGTATTAATAGGCCAATCAGTACCATATCTTTTTGCAATAGCTTCACTAATAGCATTACGTAATACCACTTCATATATATGTAAAGGAAATAAAAAATCAGATGATAAATTTGCATTCCATTCATATAGCGAGAGAGCTTTTATACCGCAATCAACACCAGTACTCGCAATGACAGCATTTCTGTATGTTGTAAATCGACTAATTGATATGGTCTTTTCAATTGCTTTGTATCGCATTAACTTTCCATCTTATAAGTTTTTCTTTATCTTTGGTTGATCATAATACATTTTCTGGTAATATGTTTATTGAGAGCTTTGGATATCCCTGTTTATGCAGCCCACCAAAGACAAAAGATAAAGAATAAACCCATGCTTAGGCGTGGGTTTTTTCGTTCTGATGCCAGTTGCTTGAGCTTAATTTATTTTTTACTGTGGGATAAAGTGTTTACACTAAAATATAATTTACATTATATTTTTTATTTACTCATTTTACATAGCATTACTGGTTAGCGGCTTTATCTAGTCAATACTCACTCGCCTGACTTTGCTGTATATGACTATCTACTCTAAATGTATCACAAACTGTTTTCATATTAGAAGTGCAAAGATCCTCTTTGATCAAACCACTCAATAATTGTACTAATTAGTGCAATTAGTCATAAATCTGTAACCTTGATCCGCGATAATCTCTATCCGATAAATGAATAAACTCAAGAAGACTAAGTAAGATGAGTACACCCTTAGTGCAACTAACATTTGCACAGCAATCATTTGATGATTCTATGTCTGCGGCGATGAGCCACGCTATGGAATATGAAAAGCTATCGCTAAAAGCCAATGCTGCGCATAACATTACGCTGCAGTGTGTGTTGCCTGATGGCGCAAATGAGAGCGATGTTATTTCACTAAGTGCTACGCAGCCCAGTGCGCGTGGGGCGCAGTATTTTACTGAAAAAATGCTAAGCAATGACGACCTTGAATCTGGTACTGTAAACCTTACTTTAAGTAACATTACACAAAGCCAATGTTTTGTAGTGCAAATGATGCTGCACGGAAAAAACACGACCTTAAAAGAAAGCCAACAACTCGATGTGTACATTAAAGCATTTGAGCAAGGCTATATTCCTGAACACATAACAACTGAACATGCTAAGCCTCAGGGCGTTCGTAGCTACTTTGCGAGTATGGGTTCTACGTTTTTATCGCTGTTTTAGTGCTGGCTGCACTTAAATTACGCGACGCTACTTATAAGTTATTAGGGCGTGTTGATCTTTGGTGGGTGAATTTGCAGCAGTATGTTTGGTTTTTAGGCAAGGCAGAGCCTATGTAGTGTGGTTATTCCCCATAAATTGGCGATAACGCAGCATAAATACCAAACATGCGCTGCCCTTTGGGTTCTTTCTAGGGACGATTAACTCTTTGTTGCTCGGTTTTTACTTAGCCCACTAGGTTACAAACCTCGCGCCGCGATTTAATCGCCCCTAGATTGAACAAATTTCAATCCACAAAGATCAACACGCCCTAGTCTGCAAAACTTACTTTACCCATAGTAACTCCCGCAATACCTTGTGCAGTATTACTTAGGTGTTGCTGCTCTCCTGCTAAGCATTCGTTTGCTAAAATAGCAAATAACACGGCCTCTTTTGCATCAGGGTTAATACCTAAATCGTCGGTGTTTTTAAAAGCCTTAATAAGTGGGCAAAGCGTTGTAAGTTGCGCCATTAGTAACGGGTTATGAATACCGCCACCACTTGCATACACCACACAATTTTGTGCGTGCTCTGCACACTCGTTTAATGTATTTGCTATAACGGTTGCAGTAAAGGTATTTAAAGTGGCCATTACATCTTCATGGCTTAAATGGTGAGTATTTGTAACCTGCTGTGCAGCATTTAAATACGCTAAGTTAAATACCTCAGGCCCTGTGGTTTTAGGCATTGGGAGTTTAAAAAATGCGTTATTACACAATGCATTCAATAATGGTGTATTTATCTTGCCTGCTTTTGCTATTTTTGCGCCATCGTCATAATGCATATCTTTAAAATGTTGCTGTACGTAGGCATCCATAATGGTATTACCGGGGCCAATGTCGGAGCTAAACACACCGTTTGCATCACCATTTTTGGGTAAAAACGTTAAGTTAGCAATGCCGCCCATATTTAGCAAAATCCGACTCTCAGCAGCGCTCGAAAAATACAAATAATCGCCATACACAGCCAGTGGTGCGCCCTCGCCTCCTGCGGCTATGTGTTTTTGTCTAAAATCACCAATGGTTGTAATACCCGTAGTAACGGCTATTTGGTCACTATCGCCAATTTGTAAGGTGCCATTAGTAAAGCTTTTGTGGTTATGCTGCGACTGCGGGCAGTGATAAATGGTTTGCCCGTGGCTTGCTATTACATCAATACTTGCAGGGTTTATATTCCACTTAGCTAAGCACTGGTTAACCATATTGCCATGGAGTTTACCTACCCACGGGTGCAGTAAAGTAACAATCTCTAAATCGCATTCTCGCTTAGCAAATACCTGCTTTATTTTAGTTTTATAATCGTCGTTGTAATCAACAGTAGTAAAATTTAAAACCTCAATGTGTGTATTTAAGCCCGCGCCCGTTACTTTACACAGTGCAACATCAAGCCCGTCCAACGAGGTACCGCTCATTAAACCAATAATTAAACGGCTTGGTTTTTGGGCGCTGTTATAAAGCGCTTTAATGTGAGGGTGCATAATGGCATCTAAAATAGGTGTAATATTTTGCTTATATTAGAGGACTTTAAAACAAAGTAATAGCCGTAAACCGTTTAATTTAGGTTCTGATTGTTTAACTCTTAAATGATTGTTAAGTTAGTGTGCATACTAAAAATTTATGAAAAAATATGATCACCCTCAGAGAGTTTAAAGCCCAAGACGCGCCTTTTATTATTAGCACCTTAAATGATGAACAGGTAACGCGTTATTTATCGTCAAAAATTCCGTTTCCTTATACGCAAGCCGATGCTGATTGGTGGATAAACCAAGGCTCAAAAAACGGCGTAATTGATGCAACAGTTAAAGCCATTGAGGTAAATGGGCAATTTGCGGGCTGTATTGGTGTAACTCCCGGCGAATTTGAATACAGCCACAGTGGCGAAATTGGTTATTGGCTAAATAAAGCCTATTGGGGGCAAGGCATTATTACTCGCGCTATTGAACTTATATGCAATGAAGCGTTTGCAAGCTCACACATAAACAGAATTTTTGGCGCTGTGTTTGCTGGTAATACCGGCTCTATGAAAGCACTTATTAAAAGTGGCTTTGAGCAAGAGGCTGTGCTTAAACAGGCCATTTATAAAAACGGGGTGTTTTACAATAGCCATATTTTTAGCAAGCTAAAATAAACCATTTAGAATAAATACTCTGCAAAGGTTGAATTATCAACCACCCGCCCAAAACTCCTTTATTAAGGTACGCATTGTACATATTCATACTGCTTAGCCGCGCATTATTGTTTAGCTGATCACGATTTTTAAAGCGTAAACATTCGGTAAGTAGTTTATTTATATTAATAGGAGATCTTATATGTCTACGACTAGTCGCCAACTTACTCTTGAATCACGCCCTAATGGCGCTCCAACAGATGAAAACTTTAAATTAAAAACGGTAGAGCTTCCTGCATTAAAAGACGGCGAAGTTTTACTACGTACCATTTACCTATCGCTAGACCCATACATGCGTGGTCGTATGAGTGATGCTAAGTCGTACGCTGACCCAGTTAATATTGGTGATGTAATGGTTGGCGCAACAGTGTGCCAAGTAGAAGAGTCTAAAAACGATAAGTTTAGGATCGGTGAATGGGTACTTGCCTACACAGGTTGGCAAGACTACGCCATTACCGACGGCGAAGGCTTAATGCAGTTAGGTAAAGAGCCTGCAAACCCTTCATACGCATTAGGTATTATGGGTATGCCTGGCTTTACTGCTTACATGGGTTTACTTGATATTGGCCAGCCTAAAGAAGGCGAAACCGTAGTTGTTGCAGCAGCAACAGGCCCTGTAGGCGCAACGGTTGGTCAAATAGCTAAAATTAAAGGCTGTAAAGTAGTGGGTGTTGCTGGTGGTAGCGAAAAATGTGCACACGCCGTTGAAAAACTAGGGTTTGATGCCTGTATTGATCACAAAGCTGATGACTTTGCAGAGCAGTTAGAAAAAGCCTGTGATAAAGGCATTGATGTTTACTACGAAAATGTGGGCGGTAAAGTATTCGACGCCGTACTACCATTACTAAATACCGCAGCGCGCGTACCATTGTGTGGTTTAGTATCGCAATATAACGCTACTAGCTTGCCAGAAGGCCCAGATCGTTTAGGTATGCTAATGGGTCAATTGCTTACTAAGCGTATTAAAATGCAAGGCTTTATCATTTTTGATGATTACGGCGACCGTTACGACGAGTTTGCACAAGACATGCAAAAATGGCTACAAGACGGAAAAATTCAATACCGTGAGCACATGGTAGAAGGCATCGAAAATACAGTAGGCGCGTTCAACGATATGATATGCGGTAAAAACTTTGGTAAAACTGTGGTTAAAATTAATAACCCACTTTAATTTTAAACGGTTTGTAAGGCCAAGTCCTTACAAGCCACAAAAGGACTGACATGATCAAACTACACCATTTAAATAAATCACGTTCTAAACGCGTAATTTGGCTTTTAGAAGAGCTAAATGTTGACTACGAAATTGTGGCTTATCAGCGTAATAAAGACACATTTTTAGCCCCTGACGAATTAAAGCATATTCATCAACTTGGTAAGTCACCGGTAATTGAAGATGGCGGTTTAATTATTGCTGAATCAGGCGCTATTACCGATTACCTTATTACTAAATACGGCAATGGTAAATTTGCTCCAAAAGTAGATACCGCTGAATATGTTGACTACCAGCAATGGCTGCACTTTGCAGAAAGCTCAGCAATTTTACCGCTTTTACTTAAAATGTTTGTACTAAAAGACGGCGCTAAAACGCAGTTTTTAGAAGGCTATGCTGACGCTGAAACAGCTAAAGTAATTAGCTACTTTAACGACCGCCTTGAAGGTAAACGTTATTTAGTGGGCGATACCCTAACGGGAGCTGATTTTATGATGTCGTTTATTGTTGAAATAGTTAAAAACTCAGGTCAATTAGCGCACTTTAAAAACCTCGTTAAATACGACGAGCAATTACAAAGTCATGAGAAGTTTCATACAGCTAATGAGCTAGAAGCAAAGTACGACTAACTACTTTTATATAATCTTTTTGTATAATCTTTTTATACAACATCAAGGGGCATTTAGCCCCTTTTTTAATGCCTGAAAAACACTCCTCATTAAAGTTACGCTTGTAAACTAAATTAACAAACAATCCCTTATTGCTAATAAAACTTTAATTAATAAGGCATAATGCTGCTATTGTTTTAGAATAATCACTAATAATACAAGCTGCTCTTGCGCGTATTGACTCACACTTGGGATCAACCATGACCATAAACATGCGTTTAACGACCGGCTTTGGCGTAATTTTATCAATGATGCTTATTTTAACCATTATTGGCATTTCGCGCGTTAGCCTCATTAATAATAACATTACCCACATGACCGACGTAAATTCGGTAAAGCAACGTTACGCAATTAACTTTAGAGGCAGCGTACACGACAGAGCAATAGCCGTGCGCGATGTAGTGCTAATTACCGATCAAAGCAGTTTAAGCTCCGTGTTAAAGAGCATAAAAGAGCTAAACGCATTTTACCAAACGTCAAGCCGGTCTATGGCCGAGCTAATGGGTAATATGAATAATGAAGAGCGCGCTCTAATTAATAAAATAAATCAAATAGAGCAGCGCACTCAACCTTTCATTCAAGGTGTTATAAACGCTAAAAATGCAGGAAACCTAAACGAAGCTGAGCGCATTTTATTGACCGATGCACGCCCTGCGTTTACCCAGTGGCTAAATGTTATAAACCAATTTATAAACCTACAAGAACAAGCAAATCAAACCACCACTATCGATACTCTCGATATTGCCAGCTCGTTTAAAATTTGGATGATTTCGCTCACCGCACTTGCCTTTTTAATAGGCATAAGCGTTGCGTATGTTATTAGCCAACTGATCAGAAATTCAGTAGGTGGCGAACCACAAGAGGCTGCTGAAGTAATTGCCCTTATTGCGCAAGGCGATTTAAGAGGCGATGTACAGTCGTGTTGCCCAAATAGCATGATGGCTTCTGTAGGGGTGATGCAATCTAAATTAAAAACCATTGTAGATAGCATTATTAACTCATCTGAAGAGCTTTCTACTCACTCTGCAAGCGTAGCGTCTGGCTCGCAGCAAGCACTTAGTGCCGCTGACGCACAAGTAACTTATACAAACTCGGCAGTAAGCAGCCTAGAAGAAATGAGCCGCAGTATTCATGCTGTAGCCGACTCAGTTAGGCAAACAGAAGATAACTCAAAAATAACCGCGCAATTATCGCAGCAAGGTAGTATTGCAGTGCAAAAAGTAGCGGCCGAAATTGAGCAAATCTCAGTAACCGTAAAAGCCACAGTTACCCAAGTAAACGTGCTGCAAGAACATGTAAAACACATTGGCGATATTTTAAGTGTGATCCGCAGTATTTCTGATCAAACAAACTTGCTTGCACTAAATGCAGCAATAGAAGCTGCAAGAGCAGGCGAAACAGGCCGAGGGTTTGCTGTTGTTGCTGACGAGGTAAGACAACTTGCCCAGCGTACTGGTGATGCAACAGGCGATATTGAAAAGATGATTTTGCAAGTACAAGAAAACACGCAAGCGTCGGTAACAGCTATGGAAACCACAGTACCACAAGTAGAAAATGGCCTAACGCTTACTCACGAAGCAAACGAGTTACTGCATCAAATACAGCAACAAGCTAATGACTCATTAAGTAACGTGCTTGAAATTGTTGAATCAACATCAAACCAAGTAGCCACCGTGGCGCAAATTAGTACTGGCGTAGAAGAAATTGCCAGTATGTCCAAAGAAACCAGCATGTCGCTTAACAGTAACGCACAAGAAGCCGTTGCATTAGCTGACCTTTCAAACACGCTTAAAAAGTATATTAGCTACTTTAAAGTTTAATTTTTATAGTAAGCAATAAACAAAGGGGCTTTTAAGCCCCTTTGTTGTTTATGTACATTAATAATAGCGGACTATATACCCGCTAAATCGCGCTCGGTAATACACTCACCCGAGGCCATTTCAAACTCGCGACATACTAATGGGCGGTTTTCGTAAATAGAGCACATAAGCGTATTGCGGTCGAGTGCTTGGCACCAACCGTCGTCAGCGCGTTTCATTACTTCACTGCCCCATTTATCGTATTCTATATAGTTAAAAGGCACGCCAGTGTCGGTTACTATGCGCACTTCTAATTGGCAACAACAGGCTTGGCAGTTAGCACACGTAACGGGCTCTGGGGTAGTAGAAATATTTTCAACGGGGATAACAATATGAGGCATAGTGGCTTACTTTTTTGAATAAGCCACTAGGATACAGTAACTAATTTAACGCGCTAGTAGTTTTGCTTTAATATCGCTGTAACGCATTTGCTCACACAGTGCAAAACCACTCAGCTGGCGTACTTTATTACGCGCAAATAACGGCACACTCATCCCCGCTAAAAAGCGGCATTGGGTTTCAATCCCCACATTATTATTACCCTTGCCCGCCATATGCGCTAAAAACTCATCAACTTTTTGATAAATAAGCTGATCGTCAATATATGCAGGCTCTATAGAGTACTCAAGCTTAACCGCATGCCCTCTACACACACTACAATGCCCACATTGCTCAGGTGCATTTTGATCGTCAAAATAGCGCGCTAAGTTATAGCTTAAGCAACTTTGTAGCTCAAAAAAGCGCACAAGTGCAGCAATACGTTTAATTTCGGCTTGTTCTTTGTCGGTAAAGTAGTCGTGAAGTTGCTGGGCAAGTTCTGGGTTATTTATAACCTCGCTATGCACTTTGTATACTTGGGTAATACGTTTGGTTTCGAGCGTTATTAGGTTTTTTTCAGCTAGGTAATCAAGAGCAGCCACTACGCGTTTGCGATCAACCTGCGCGGCTTGCGTAAGGGAGTCAAAATTTAGCGTGCCCCATATTTTTTTAAAATCGGTATGGCTAAATATTTGTGTTAAAAATGCTTGGCGTTGCTCATCAAAATGACCAAGTAGCTCGTTTTTATCAACCAAAAATTTGTATTTAAAATCGGCGTAGTAGGCATATTGCGGCGTTATAGCGCCTTGCATTTCAAGCTGTACAAGTAAGGTTTTAAGTGCCAGTTGCCTAATATTACTTTCGCTCGATAAGCTGTATTCTTGCATTTCCCATTGCTGGTGGCTTTGGCGAATATCGTTAATTACGTATTCAATACCGCTAAGCTCAGGGGTGTCGCCATATACAAAGTTTTCTACCGTATTTAGGCCGTCTAGGTTAGCAAGCGTGTAACAATTTGATGGATCGCCATCGCGCCCTGCTCGGCCAATTTCTTGGCTGTAGTTTTCTATCGATTTAGGTAAGTCGTAATGTATAACAAAGCGAATATCAGATTTATCAACGCCCATACCAAAGGCTATGGTTGCCACTACAACGTTAATTTTACCGCCCATAAAGTCATCTTGAATTTGCCAGCGTAGCGTATCTTCAAGCCCTGCATGGTAAGCAACGGCATGCACACCTTGCGCACTTAGCACATTAGCAACTTGCTCAGCGCTTTGCTGTAGCGTTACATACACAATACCAGGGCCACTTTGCGCGCGTACAATGTTGGCAAGCTCGGTGTTTTTATCGGCGGTTTTAACGCTCAGCACGCTTAAATCTAAATTAGCGCGGTAAAAGCCCGTTTGCACAATGCACTCAGGCGCAATAGCAAAGCGCTCTGCCATATCGCGTTTTACTTTTTTAGTGGCCGTTGCAGTAAGTAACAACACTAAAGGAATATTAAGCTCTTCGCGGTAACGCGGCAGTTTAAGGTAGTCGGGTCTAAAGTTATGGCCCCATTCTGATATACAGTGCGCTTCGTCTACCACTAACATCGAAAGCGCCACTTGGCTTATAAACTCTCTAAAACGCTCGTTTTTAAAGCGCTCAACCGACACCATTAATACTTTAATTTTACCGTTTCGCACATCATTCATTACGGTGCTGCTTTGCATTTGATCTTGGCTCGAATCAAGGCTGGCAGCATAAATACCTTTGCTATTTAAAAAGCTAATTTGATCTTTCATCAATGCAAGTAAAGGCGAAACCACTAAGGTTAAATTTGGTAAATGCAACGCAGTTAATTGATAGCACAACGATTTACCCGAGCCGGTCGGAAATATAGCCAACGACGATTGACCATTTAAAAGCTGCTCTATAGTTTGTTGTTGCCCTGTTCTAAACTGGCTAAAACCAAAGTGCTGCTCAAGTGATTGAATTAGTGGCGTGGTCATAAATGTCCTTTTGATGGCTAAACAATAGTCATGCTTATAAAAATGCGGTGTAGATAAAATATTTGCAACTCGGTGTGTATGAAATATTTGCAACTCAGTATACAACAAATAACATTATTTATTGCTGACATCGGTTTTATTTAGGCGCAAACTAGGCACCCATAAAATGAGTAGTAACTACTTGTTGCCAAAATAATTTATTGATACCCAAGTCACCTTAAAAAACTAATAAAAATACAGATCACTTGGGTATATTATTTTTAAGGGCAACGTTATGAGTATTACAATACCTAAAATCGTCGTTATTGGCGGTGGTGCTGGCGGATTAGAACTTGCAACCCAACTGGGGCATAAGCTAGGGAAAAAAAAACAAGCTGATATACTGTTAATAGACAAAAACCGTACCCACATATGGAAGCCGTTACTGCACGAAGTAGCGACAGGCTCTATTGACCCTGATTTAGATGGCGTTGTGTATTCAGCCCATGCCGCAAAACATCATTATCGTTTTCAACTTGGTACTTTTTGCAATATAGATCAAAGCAATAAAACAATTACCCTCTCCCCATTAAACGACGAGTTAGGCCACACTATTTTACCTGGCCGTACAGTTCGTTACGATCACCTTGTTATTGCCATCGGCAGCGTAAGTAACGACTTTAATACCCCTGGTATAAAAGAGCACTGCTACTTTTTAGATTCAAGCCAACAAGCAGAGCGCTTTCAGCACTCATTACTAGATAGCTTTACGCGCCTTCACCAAGACGACAACCAACAGCAATCACTTAATATTGCCATTGTAGGCGGCGGTGCTACGGGTGTTGAACTCTCAGCTGAGCTTTACCATGTGTCTGAGCTATTAAAGCTTTATGGCTTAACAAATATGTCGTCTAAGCGTTTGCATATTCATTTAATTGAAGCCGGACCGCGTATTTTACCTGCATTACCTGAGCGTATTGCCGTAAGTGCCAAGCGTGAGCTATTAAAACTTGGCGTAAACGTGCGCGAACAAACGCAAGTGAAAGAAGGCACCGCACAAGGCTTTATCACCAAAGACGAAGAACACATTGATGCCGATATAATGGTGTGGGCGGCAGGCGTAAAAGCACCTGATTTTATTAAAGACTTAGGTGTTTTTGAGCTTACTCGTAGCAATCAAATTCAAGTAAACGAGTTTTTACAAAGCACCGTTGACGAAAGCATTTTTGTATTAGGCGATTGCTGCGCATTTACCCAAGCCGACGGCAAGCAAGTACCACCACGCGCACAATCGGCGCACCAAATGGCGTTATGCGTCGAAAAAAATCTCATCGCAACGCTAAAGCAGCAACCACTACGCGGCTTTAAATACAGCGACCATGGCTCGCTAGTTAACTTATCGAGCTACAGCACGGTAGGTAACTTAATGGGCAACCTAACCAGCAATACCTTTTTTATTGAAGGTAAAATTGCCCGCTTTATGTATATATCTTTATACCGTATGCACCAACGCGCCATACACGGCAGCGCAAAAACCTTTGCATTATGGATAAGCGAAAAAGTGTTGCGTGTAGTGCGTCCTAAAATGAAATTGCATTAAAAGCAAACTGAATTAGCAGCCTATAAAATGGCTTTAATAAATTAATACTTTATTAAAGCCTCTTACACTATTAGTATCTAAAATAGTACCATGTGGATAATTGAAATAGTGAACCTAAAGGATTAACGTTTATGAAAAAAGGACCCCTGGCGCTTATTGCCATTGCTACGGTTGTATTGGCAACTTATATATTTATAGCTCAATCCAGCTCACCAGTAGTAAAGCAAAATTTAAAACCTGCCTCAAATATAGTTCAGCCCAAAATAAAACAACAAAAGCAGATCGTTCAAGCATCCCCACAACAGAAAGTAGTAAAACTAAAACACGAAATTAGCCTTTGTAAAAATAAATCGGCTGATAAAGCATACAAAATAAATGAAATAAACCAATCGCTTACTTTATTTTTTAAAAATGAACTCAACAAAGGTACTTCTGTCGCCGACCTATTAATGTATTCAGGTTTGTATGAGGCATCTTATCAGTCATATACAACGCTACTTAAAGAAGCGATTAAAGATAAACAAAAAAAAGACTATAAAATAATTGAAAGCATAGCTATTTTAGCTGACTGGCAAGGCATTGAAGCTATTCAAAATTTCACCACTGATAAAGTAAAAGAGATGGTGCAGCAGTTAGGTTCGGCTACCCAAAGCCCTGCTGGTTTAACATTTAACGTTCCACTTGATGAAAATGTAAAAAAAGAAACCCTCTATGCACTATTAAACAATTCCGACACGTTTACCACTTATTTGCAGTCGTTTATTCGTATTGAAGGTAGTAATGTTATCTCTCCCGCCACGCTACTTATGCTCAATGCAAATAAACTTTCAATTGACGAATTTGAGCATGTAATCACAGTAAATCAATTTACGGTAAATGAACTCGCAGTAGCTATAAATAACGGTCTACCTAATGAGTATATTTTTGCGCTAATGAAGCAAGTACCTTCACTTAATGATATGCCTATTTATGACAATTTTACCGTTTTATATAACTTAGCCGATTTAGCTATTAGCCAATTTAATTTACCCTTAGTAAAAGCATTAAAACAAGCAGGAGTCTCGCCAACCAATAAGGCAGGCCTATTTACAGCGTTAGATATTGCCATAATTAATTTACCTAAAAACGGAAACTTAACTTTAGAAGATTTAGATAAAAGTAAGACTGATATGCTGGATTACTTAATCGCCGAAGGATATAAAGCCCATGGTGAGTTTAATTATAAAAATTCATCAGATAAGACTCTACTTTTTGAAAACAAATTTAAATATCAACAAGGTACTTTTATTAGTGAGCAAACAAACCCTTTAAGTTACCTCTACTTTAGCCAAATCTCTATAATTGAAAACTCTATGCTGCCTAGAGTAACTGAGCCAGATAACTCTGAAATATCTCAATTTTTACTAGAGCTACAACATAAAAAAGAAGATCTAGATTCAGCCTCAAGCAATTGTAATCAATTAACAGAAAAGCTGTTTGCAGCCCAAAAGCTCATACGAGATAGTGATGCTTACGACAAAGTGCGCAAAATTGAAAAAGAGTATGGCAGTAACTTTGAAGACGTATTACAAAATATAGACCCTGTTTTAGTTAATTATTGGTGGAACACTCTTGCCCGCCGTACCTCTTCAGATAGAAGCGATAGTGTATTTCGTGAGTATTTAGCTAAAAAAGAATTTCAAAAAGCACATGAATACAGCCAGACAACTCCACTAAATCAAACAGAGACAAACGTGCTATTTATTAGGTTACTTAAGAATCCATATGACTTAGTGCCTATTTGGAATAGTCGAACGCTACCTATCCCTCCAACAGAGTTGGTTAGACTAAGCTGGATTCCGCTTAGTCAATGGCAAGAACTTGCACAACTTGGTTTTGATTTTTCGATTACCGATATACATGGACGCGACGTTTATACACAAGCTGCGTCGTCTTCTGTCGAAGCAGTCCAATTTCTAATTGATAACAAAATACCGACTGTTCCCAGTAAACTTGGCGTAGATATACTCGACTTAGCGCTAGAACAAAGCTACACCAAAGGTGAGTTAAGCCCAATGGTTCCTTTAGCTTTGCAGCTTGTTGAAAAATTTGAACCAAACCACTTTTCTCGCGTTGCCCGATTAAAAATATTTTACCCTGAAGTTTATCAGCAGTTGGTACAACTTAACTCTGCGCTTAAACCATTAGAGGAAACAACGTTAAATAGCTATACTTTTTATAATCACTGATCTTCATAGCAGGCGAGCCATAAATTAGCTCGTCATTACCTGATGAATATTGTCTTTAATTTTTAACATAGTCTGTGTAGAGTATTTAAAACAACTAAGGGAATTGGGTTATGACGGGTAAAACGCTAATTTTTAACTTTGACGGCACAGGAAACGAGCCCCGTGACGCAGAACAGTTTAGCTCAGATCATTTTAAAGAAGACTCTAATATTACCAACATTTTAAAACTGCATTTACTGCTTGGCGGTAAATTAGAAGACTCCCCCATTACTCCTTTTGCTAACCAACTCAGTTTTTATTATCAAGGTATTGGCACTAAAGGCAGCCGCCTTAAACGCATTTTAAACCAAACCCTTGCACCTCGTGGTGACGACGTAGCCAGTATTTTAAATCAAGCATTAAGCGACTTTAAAGCTCACTACCTAATAGGCGATACCATACTGCTAACGGGCTTTAGCCGAGGCGCTGCGCTTGCCAGACGTTTTGCTAAATGTTTAGAGCCCTTAATAAGCAACAACGTGTATGTATGTGTGTTTGATACAGTCGCCTCTATTGGCTTGTCAAAAGTAAGTAAAGCTACACGCGGCGCAGAACACGTTATTTTTGAAAACCACACCATTGCCAACAACATTACTCACGCGCTGCACTGCGTAGCCCTTGACGAAAAACGCCGCGCCTTTGAACCCACACTCATGAACCATCAAAACAATATTACCGAGCTATGGTTTGCAGGTGCGCATTCAGACATTGGCGGTGGTTACTACCGCGATGGCCTAGCCGATATTAGCTTGCGCTATGCACTTGAGTGGTTAATAGAACAACCGCTTAATATATCGTTACTCACTAGCCACGACATAGATTACGAAACCCTACTCCCCGACAGCAACTTAGTAGCACAAGATGACGTAACCGTAACGCCCGATCCGCTCGCATTAAGTCATCAACAAAATTACTTTTGGTTTAACCCATTTTTTAAACTAGTAGATAGAGAGTGCTATGTATTAATTGATGACGAAGCCAGCAACCTTGAGCCTTTAGTGCACTACAGCGTAGCCGAACGCATTAATAAACTAACCAGTTATCGCCCAGAATCACTTAAAAAACTGCATTACAAAATTAGCTACAACGACAACACCACACTTAGCTTTATTGGTTTAAGCCAACATATAGAACTGGCTAATCAAAACATGAGTGTGCTGAGCATTAACCAAAGCCAAGATATAGTGGTATTTGCCTCTGAGCAATACAACGCAACCGGCCTCATGCTAGAGCAAGGCGCTACGTATCGCTTTACCCCATACCCAAATCAATACTGGTTTGACGATGGCATAAAGTGCACGCCATTAGGCTGGAACCGCGACAACGTACAACTTGGCGTAAAAGAAATCCCAATGGCCGTGCTTGAACCATTTAGACGATTTCCTCGCGCGCAATGGTTTTCACTCATTGGTGCTATTAATAAAAACGACGACCACCTTTTTGAAATAGCCAACGGCGCCGATATTAAAATAGATAAATCTGGCGAGTTTTGCCCATTCGCAAACGACCTAAGCCGCTTTTATGGCGCTAATGCCGGAAAAATAAAAGTAAAAGTAACGCGGCTGGGATAAGAGGTTGCACAATATTTAAAATAGTAGGCGTGAGTTTATCTCGCGCTTTGGCTTTATAAAAACACCATGCGAGGTATAAAACCTCACCTACAACAACTCAAACACGACACTCAACAAACCCGTAGGTGCGATTTTACATCGCGCTTTGCTCTTATAAAAACACCCGCGAGGTATAAAACCTCACCTACAACAATTAAACCACTGCACTGAACAAACCCGTAGGTGCGATTTTACATCGCGCTTTCGCTTTATAAAAACACCATGCGAGGTATAAAACCTCACCTGTAACAATTTAAAACACCTATTCGCCTCACGTAATGAGGTGAATAATGTGAGTAATTGCCTCATTAGGCAATTTTGTAACGTGTACTACGCCCACCTGCGGCGGTTTTTGTTAAAAATCCAAGCGTTTGCAAGTCCGATAAATGGCGTGTTGCGGTTGCACGGCTAACCTTAGCCACCTTTTGATACTGACTCGCACTAATACCCTGTTCAAATTGGCCATCAAGTAACTTATTAAGCACTTTTACTTGCTGCTCACTTAACTTTGTTTGATCTTTACTTGCCCAGTAATTGGTTTTAAAAATTGTTTGCTCAATATTATTAAGCGTATGGTGTATCGCATTATTAAGCGTACGTAAAAACCACTTAATCCACTTTGTAATACAAAGATCTCCACGTTGAGTGGCTTCAAGCACCTCGTAGTAGCTTTTTCTGTCTTCTAAAATAGCCACCGACATAGCGTAAAACCGAATCGACTCAGCATGTTCTTGCGCTAATGCCAGGTCGGTTATAAGCCGTGTAATACGCCCATTACCATCCTCAAGTGGATGTATTGTTACAAACCATAAATGTGCGATAGCTGCCCGAATAAAGGGGTCTATTTGAGGATCGTTTTGCGTTTTGTTAAACCAGTTAAAAAATAGCGAAAGCTCTTTATTTACTCGCTCTTTAGGAGGCGCCGTAAAATGTAATACCGGTTTATCTAAGCGCCCCGATACCACTTGCATTGGCTCGTCAGCACGCAATTGCCCGCCCTCAATTTTAGTAAATAAGCTTTGCTCACCTGCAAACAATAAGCGATGCCAATTAAGCACTCGCTCTAAATTAAGCGGTGAGTCTGTGTTATTTATTGCATCAAGCATAATCTCTGCAAGATTATCGCTTTGCACTGTTGTTGGGTAAGGTTGCTCATTAATATTGAGCTTTTTAGCAAGAGAAGAGCGAACCGAAAATGCATTAAGCTTTTCACCCTCAATCGCACTGGAGTGAATAATATTTGCTAGTAAAGTATCTAGAGCTTGCTGCTTTTGTTGAGCACTTTGCGCGCCCATACGCCCTACTAATAAACCTTGATTATATGAAAGATCCCTTAGTAAAGGAGCAAGCGCTGCAGCATCCCACGTAAAGTTTGGCCAATTTTGCTGTTGCCATATCCACATAGTCTTTAGTCCTAAAGGTAATTAGCTTCAGTCTATGTTATTTATTTGCCTCATGCAATGAGGCGAATAGCAGGGTTAATTGCCTCATTACTTTTAAGCGCTACATAGAGCAATAATGCATTTTTCAATGGTGAAAACAATCCATTTATAAGCGAGGTATAAAACCTCACCTACATCAATGCGAACACCACTCTCATCAAAACCGTAGGTGCAATTTTATATCGCGCTTTGGCTTTTAAATAAGCCCACCTAAACACCTGTAGGCGCCCAGCTTGCTCGCGCGAAAAGCGAAGCTTTTAAATTGCTTTACTATCGTTTAAGGCTCGCTGCACGACTTGATAGCAAATAGCACGCTGCTGCTCTTGATTTAAGCTAACTTGTCGCATTGAAAGGATAGTTTTAACTATTTGTTTATGAGAAACGATTGGGAAAATTGATCTCTGCTTTAGTTCTACAAACCAACCAGGAAAGCATAAAACAGGTAAAATCGGAGTATTAAAACCGGTAGATTCATAGAGCCATTTATTCACCCAACTGGCTTGATTTTGGGCTTGCTCTAACGGTTTACTTTCAAACCAAGAAGGAAATGCTAAATGGTTATTTTCAAATTTAACTTTGTAATTTGTATCGTCTTTTATTCGTTTATGTCTGCCTTTGGTTTCAATAGCAAATACCCCATTTGGCCCAACAACTAAATGATCAATATTAAAACCATCTGCTTGTATATCATGAAATACTTGGTATCCGTGTGACTGTAATTCAATAAGTTCTGAAGCGACTGCTAACTCTGCATCACGCCCTAGTTTTAGCTTTATTAAGTCGTTAGATTTAACCCAAAGCTTTCGTGCCACATAGATTAAACCCAATGCGATCACGATAATTAAAAAGTAATTGAACTTGCCACTGGCAAACATTTCAGCAATTCCTTTAATAGCAAAAGGCATTGTAACTATTAAAGCAGAGAGAAAAATCAGACCAATTACCTCAACAATCTTGTCATTTACTTGTTCGTTTAATGTTTGCGCTGCAACACGTTTAAGCTTTTTACGATCTACAGGTAATTTTGCATTCTTTTGATGAAGCCATATTTTGAAAAACAAAACACCTAATAGCGAATAAACACTACCGATAACAAATAAAAGGCTTAAACCTTGGTTTAATAAATCATCCATGATGAGTTCCTATAATCATAATGTTTACTTTATACCTTAAAAAAAGGTACATGTCGCATTATTCAAACTCACGCTACAAAGCTCACCCAAACACCTGTAGGCGCTCAGCTTGCTCGCGCGAAAAGCCGTAGGCGGGAGTTTACCTCGCGCTTTTGGTTTGTAATTTAATTTACAAATATCGCATTGGCGATGGCAACCAAGGGGCGGATACCGCCGACCGCCCCTTGGAACCCCACGGCGCCCCGAGGATCACACTATTTCCTCAATTTAAATTAATGATATGAACGTAACCAGCGTAGATAGGCCATCCATGGCCAAGCTACGCTTTTAACAGCATCCATGCTGTTAATTACTCATCATTAATTAAATTTCGGATGTGATCACGGGGGAGTGGCCTAAGCAACAGCCTTTAATTCAGTAATGAGTTAATGCTTGTTTACATTGAATTTTTTAGTAAACTAACTACTCGCAAACAGGAATTTTTTTAATGCCTTTTCTAGAAATACTACTATACAGCAGCATCTTCTTTTTTATCTATCTAATGATAATGGCTGTTTTATTTCCGCGTATTTCAATTAAATACATTGATAGAAAAATGCTACAAGATGGAATTAGCTCCCCAAGTTGGGATAGAGGTATAGGTGCAAGTGCGCCATTTTATGCTATGGCTATTTTTTGTAAAAGGGCACGTAAACCAACACCACTATTTGATGGAAGTCATGTTGCAAAACATGCAAGACCAATAGACAAGGTTTTAGCTTTTTTACACCTTATTTCTACTACTGGCTTTATATTAAGTGTTTTTTCTATGATGATTTTAGAGGCTTTTTTTTACTAGTCCATAATAAATACATAAATCATATGGCTATATGTAAAAGCTTCGCTTTTAACGCCTACAAGTTGCGCGTCTACAAACTTTCATCAAGCTCTGCTTTTAACACTCAATGTATGCGTAAAGCTTGCTAGGCCTCTTCTTTATGTCGCATTGGCGATGGCAACCAAGGGGCGGCCTTCTTCAAATAAGCTCTGCTGCTAATAATTCATCCCTGAAACCGGGTTCCTGTCAGCATCCATGCTTCCACTTCCTCAAGCTGCAAAGCTACGCTTTGGTCATTCGTCACCCACTGCGCCCCGAGGATCACACTATTTCCTCAATTTAAATTAATGATATGAACGTAACCAGCGTAGATAGGCCATCCATGGCCAAGCTACGCTTTAACAGCATTGCCTAAAGGGATTTAGGTACTTGGAATTTGTCGGGAACAAAATTCCGCCATGCTATTAATTACTCATCATTAATCTAATTTCGGATGTGAACACGGGAGAACTTTCTTAGCAGCGGCCATAAAATTTGCTGTAGGCGCAAAGCTTGCTTGCGCGAAAAGCGTAGCTTTTAAAATAATTTACAAATATCGCGTTGGCGATGGCAACCAAAGGGCGGATACCGCCGACCGCCCCTTGGAACCCCACGGCGCCCCGAGGATCGCACTATTTCCTCAATTTAAATTAATGATATGAACGTAAACGCGATGAAACACGTCCGTGTGTAAGCATCGCTTAACGCGCATCCATACGCTGCTATTACTCATCATTAATTCAATTTCGGGTGTGATCACGGGGGGAATTTTCTTGGCAGCGGCCTTTAATTCAATAATGAGTTAATGCTTGTTTACATTGCATATTTTAGTAAACTGAATGCTCGCAAACAGGGAGCGATTTAATGCAGCAAATTGGTATTTACGAGCAGTTAATTACACGAGTAATTGAGCAGAACTTAAATCGTGACCAGTTTTATGTGGGCGAACGCCAGCTAGAATCGGCTGAGGCAGCTACGTGGCTTTCGCGCTTTTTAGGTAAACTTGTTGAACATGCGATAAATGCTATTCCTAATTCGAATGAGCGTTTACAAGAGCAAATAAACCTCGCAAACAGCCTTGTGCTGTGGCTTAAAGATCATATTCGCGATGACGAGCTGATCAACGAAAACCTTATCGACAGCCAAGGCCGTATTCTTACTGCACTGTTTAATACTCAAAACCCTATTGCTGCAAATCTTAAAGACTACTCTCACGATATTTTTCCGCTAACAGGGCTTACCCAAAGCGAGTTATTTAGCGGCGCTAATGCAGGTATATCGCTCGAAACCGAGCTAAAGCGCGAGATTAAATCATCAGACACTATTTACTGGCTTGTCTCATTTATAAAATGGACGGGGCTGCGCATATTTAAAAATGAGCTTGAAGCCTTTACCAAAAGCGGCAATAAGCTCAAAGTTATTACCACCTCGTATATGGGGGCAACGGATGCGAAAGCGGTTGAGTTTTTAACAAACTTACCAAATACCGAGGTAAAACTTAGTTACAACAACCAGCAAGAACGCTTACATGCAAAGTCATATTTGTTTATGCGTAATACGGGGTTTCATACCGGTTACATTGGCTCGTCTAATTTATCGCATTCGGCGCTTACCAGCGGCCTTGAGTGGAACTTAAAAATTACCGCGCAAGAAATTCCGCACATCATAGCTAAAACCAAAAGTACCTTTGAAACTTATTGGCAGTCGCCAGATTTTGAATTATTTACTGGCAAAGCTGAATGCAAAGAAAAGCTCATTAATTCACTTAAAGAACAACGTAGTGTTGGCCAAGCAAGCAGCCAGTTCTATTTTGATATAACACCTAAAACCCACCAACTCGCTATTTTAGAAAAACTAAGCGTTGAACGTAGCGTGCATAATCGCTTTAAAAATTTAGTGGTCGCCGCAACGGGCACGGGTAAAACCATTATATCGGCGTTTGACTTTAAAACCGTTTACGATAAAAACCCAAACGCCCACTTTTTGTTTGTAGCCCACCGCGAAGAAATACTAAAACAAGCACAAAGCGCTTACCGCGGCGTACTCAAAAACAATGACTTTGGGGAGCTGTGGGTCGGTAACTACAAACCACAGCGCTATAACCAATTATTTGCGTCAATCCAAACGCTAAACAGCCAAATTGAATCGCTCAATTTAACCAATGATTACTACGACTACATAGTGATAGACGAAGTACACCACATAAGCGCTGCAAGTTATCGCGCTATTTTAAACCACTTTACGCCCACAATATTACTTGGCCTCACCGCTACACCAGAGCGACAGGATGGCGCAAATATATTGGATGACTTTTGTGGCGTAATAGCCGCTGAAATTCGCTTACCAGAGGCAATAAATCAACGCCATTTATGCCCTTTTCAATACTTTGGATTGGATGACGACACCGACCTAAGCCAAATAAAATGGCGAGGTGGCCGTTACGATATAACCGAGCTAAGTAACCTTTATACAGGGGAAAACAGCCGCGCTAACAAAATTATATCCAGCCTTGCTGATATAGTTACCAATGTTCACGCAATTAAAGCGCTGGCATTTTGTGTGAGCCAAAAACACGCTGAATTTATGGCGTCTAAATTTAACTTAGCGGGCATAAATGCTGATGTACTGACCAGCAAAAACACCAATGAGCGCGCGGCCAAACAACAAGGACTGCGCCAAGGCGAAATACAAATACTTTGTGTGGTTGATATTTTTAACGAAGGGGTCGATATTCCAGAAGTCGATACCCTGCTTTTTTTACGCCCAACCGAAAGCCTAACGCTGTTTTTACAGCAACTAGGTCGTGGTTTGCGTTTACCCGACAACAGTCAAAAGCAATGCTGTACCGTGCTCGACTTTGTAGGAAATGCGCGCCCAGAATACGACTTTGCGAGTAAGTTCCGCGCACTGATTGGTAAAAGTAATCAGCCAATAAAAACTGAGATTGAAAACAACTTCCCGCATTTACCGCTGGGTTGCCGTATAGAGCTACAAAAACGCACACAACAAACAATATTAAAAAATATTCAGCAAGCTATAAACTCTAAACGCCGTTTACAACAGCTGATAAATAGCTATTCGCAACACACTAATGACGCGCTAACGCTCAGTAATTTTTTACGCATAAACCCACAAGTCACGCTGGAAGATATTTACAAACCTAAAGCCGGTAGACTCGGCGGCTGGCACTGGCTTAAAGGCGATGAAATACCCGCAAAACAAGCCGATATTTACGCCGCGTATTACCGCGCTATCAACACCCAGTTACTTGGCTGCAACTCGCTCAGTTACTTATGCTTTATACGTGATTTATGTAACAACGACTTTAGCTTTACGCCAACGCCAAAAAATCAACAGTACGCGCTTATGGCGCATTACAATTTTTGGGATAACACCGGCACAAGCTTAGGTTTTAAAACCCTTGAGCAAAGCTTACAAGCACTTAAACACAAAGAGCTACAGCAGGAACTCGCACAAGTAATTACGCTATTAATAAACCGTATTCACCAGCAAGAAAGCGATTTAGTGTGTTTACCTAATCATGCAATAAAATTACACAGCCGCTATACTCGCCAGCAAATACTCGCTGCGTTTGGGGCGCACTCGTTTGATAAAAAATCGACCGCCCGCGAAGGCGTTTTAGAATTTAAAAAACAAAACCTAGAGCTGTTATTTGTAACACTTAATAAGTGCGAAAAAAACTACTCGCCTACCACGCTGTATCACGACTACGCAATCAGCCCTACCTTGTTTCATTGGCAAACGCAAAACAGCGCCCGCCCTGAACACGGCCGCGGCCTAAGCTATATTCAGCACCAGCAAACAGGCAAAACCATCCTGCTATTTGTACGCGAACAAGGTAAAGACGAAAACGGCCGCACCATGGGGTTTGTAAACTACGGCGAGGTTAAATATCAAAGCCACAATGGCAGCCAGCCAATGAATATAACGTGGAAATTAACAAGCCCCATGCCAAGTGAAATGTGGCATGAGGCTGGGAAGTTAGCTGTTGGGTGATACTAATTGATAGATTCCAGCCTCTTATTCTTCATATTTATCGGCAAAGACTTTAAACCCGCCTGACTGTACTTATAATGAAAGTAATTCGCGACTTTACTCTCATGAGTTGACAACATAATTTGCAACTCATGAAATTCATATCGCATCATTTGAACAAAAGAAGCCATATTTACTTCATCCATAGTTTGGACTGGGTCATCAATCATTAAAGTAGATAACTTGGAAGGGTAAACTTTATTCATAGCTAGCATAAACGAGATAACAACACCAGCGAGCTGCCCTGAGCTCATTGTATTCCATGCATCATGACTATCATTAGGTGTAGCGCTAAACTTCATAAAGCCTTTTTCGCTTGCCTTCGTGGGCGTAATTAAAAATATCCCGCTTCCCTCTGGGCGAGACTGAAGTATTTTAGAGCTATAAACAAAAAGCGGTATTGCAATATGTTTTGCGACATCTTTTTCATAAGCTTTAATTTCAACTTTATAGACTTTACTAATTGCCGCTATTTCTTCTCGCTTCAAATTTAACTTTCGCACTTTTTCTTGTAGCTTGGATATCTTTAAAATTTTTGCTTTATAGGATAAAGAACTTTGCTGCAATATTAGCCGAGATAATAATGATAAGTCCCTACTAATATCACCCAAATCAACTGGTAGTTTTCCAGCTTCATTAAAGGCTAAGCCTAATGCTTGCAAATCTTTTACTAAGTCCGAATACTCTTTTAAAGGCTCTTCTGAAAGTAATTTTTTGTGGCTGTTAATAAAAGTAATGAGTTGCTCTTTGGTTTCATCATAATTTTGATTAACTACAAGTAGTTTGTTATCAATAAAATGTGTGCAATCGCCAATATTGGATTCAAGCCATGTTCTTATTTTAATCATGCTCTGGAAATCGGATTTCCCTAGATTTTTATGATTATCCACACTTATTAAATCAAAGTTTAAGTAATCTTGATACTTAGAGAGATAGTTTCGCATTTTGGTAATAGAAGGGACAATAAGCTCTGTTATTAAGTTTTCAGTTACTATCTTAAGAGACTTATCATTATCCCCTAACTGTTCTAAGAAAAACTCTGATTGTTTGTCATATTCATTAAGCAAATCTTCCCCTGTTGGTTTCATATCCCCACATAATGGGCAGGGTATGTTTTTATGCTCTTTAACTCCATCATAACCAATATGCTCTTTGTAATGAGATAATAGATTTTTTCGACTGTCATCGATTTTAATAAGTAAAGAGCTCAGCGAACTATTTACCTTAGATAAACTTAAAAATGAAGTTATATCACTTATGAATCTATCATAGCTTGAAGGAAAATTTTCTTTGTAAATATTTAAAGTATCTTCGCTAAGGCTATTTGGCTTATCATCAAAAAATGTAATTAGCTCATTATAGATATCAGCTTTTTTCTTCGCCTTCCGCCAAATCAAGTTATGCTTATTTAGTTTTTTTGTTAGCCCTTCATAATTTTCAACTAAGCCAACTTTTAAATAATTCTCAAGTTGCTCAGTTCGCTCTGTTGTCATTTTATTCAACAAATAATTAAATTTTAGCTTTTTATAATCTGAGTTATTTTTTATGAGCCACTCAACACCTTCTAAGCTATATTTGTAAACTTCAAGCTGCTCAAGGGTACTAGATGATAAATCACTAAATAGAGCAATTTTCCCACTGCTAAGTATGCTTTCTGAACCTTCAGCTTCAGTAGTCGGCTTTGCTAACTGTATTAACTCTCCTTCTTCTTTTGTGATTAAGGGGATGTAGTAATCATTTATTGTTTGCTTCAGCTTGGTAGAAAGTGCATCTAACTTATCTGCTTTATTTTTTTCTTCTATCGTACCAAATAGATAACTTATTTCTTGGTGGCGTTTACTTTCATCAAGTTTTAAGAAGTGACACGTCTCTTCTTGTTGGATGTAATTAAACAAAGTAAAAGTTTTATCTAGTTTTTCATTTTCTAATAAATTATCTAATCTGCCTTCATCCAGCTTATTTTTACTTAACTCACGAAAAACAGCTGCATCCTGCCACATCTCCGTTTCAAAACGCTCTATAGCATTTTGATATTTTGCTACCTTTCCTGCTTCGCCTGAGATATTCGCTGGTATATGAATACCGATAACTAATAAGGTTCTTGTGTCGTTTAAAAGCTCTAATTGAATAGTCGTTGGCTCAGCATTATCTCCCTTGAGAATATGATCCCCTTTGCTCTTTGTGTCAGTGTGCTTGACTCGGGATATTTTCCCCGTGAAACACAGCTCAATAGCATCAAATATTGTTGTCTTTCCAAAACCATTTGGACCATCAAAAAGAACTAAATCATTACCAGTGAAATCAAACTCAACCGATTCTTTAAAAGATTTAAAGTTCTCAATTCGCATCTTTCCTAGTTTAATCATTATTTTCATCTTCCTTAACAAGTTCAGTAAACCAGTCTTCAAGATCATTTATATCAAGATCTAGCAGCTTCTCACATTCAGCTAATTGCTCTTTAGACAACTTATTATCTATCTCCTGTTGCAAGACGTCCTGAACAGAAGGAGTAACTATTAAAGACAAAAAAGGAATTTTTTCATAAAGCTTTGCTACAAATAAGTATTCAATTTCTCTTTTAGATAACTTTGATGCTTTAGCGTTAGTAAATTCATTAAACCTTTCGATATCAGAAATTAGACTTTGAATATAAGCAATATGACTGCCTTTACTACTATTAAAATAACTTTCAATGATTGGAAGTTCTTCAACAGATGATAATAGAACTTGTTTCTTGAAAAAGTATGGATCTTCTTCAATCGAAATAGCATTTTTAATTGCATCGTTCTTTGTACTAGATTTATGAGTAGTAAAAATTATCAAAGTAGCATTTTTATCAAATGAGGATGAGATCTCTACTGCTGAATCTGTTATTTGCTCGAAGCTTTTAGAATGGTTTTTAAGTAAAGAGAGTAACTTTATTTGAATATCATTCGTGACATGAGGCAAAAGTCTTTCTGGTAAATGAAGATAAATAAAGTAGTCGCCTTGTAATGTTTGACCAATATAGACTACTGCTGAAAAATCATGATCCTTTTCAATATATTTTACTTTTGCTAAGGAGAGATGAGACTCTATAAAAATCTGCTCTATTATACTATCCATTGATTTCCCCTAATGCTTTTCTACTATCCATAAAACTAATTTCTTTTTGTTGGGTAATTTTATCTGACTCTTTTAAATCTGAGCTCTGTTGCTCATAGCTTTTCACTTCAGTTATTTTTTCTATACCAGCTAAAATTTCATCATCTTTATCTGTTGAATTAACGACTATATAATCAACATTTGTGAAAATGTTAGATTGATTTCCTTGATTGTCGGCTAAACCTTTTTTTACTCTTTCAACTTCAATAAACTTACTCTCAGGATCAGCTTCATTAAAATTAATACAACTGGGTTGATACTCAAAAATATTATTTTTGCATTCTAAAGTTAACTTCCCTGACGATTTTTCAACTTTTTTAATAAAGTTGAAAAAAACACTCTTAATTTTCTTTGGCTCTGATATTTCAGTATAATACTGATGTTCCGACGTTCCTTGAAAAATATGAGGGTATATGCGCCTCAAAAAACCCGCGCAGTCATTAGGAAAGTATTGTTGAATTACGTTTTTACGAACAGACTCTAACCTTACCGTATAATATTGGTATGTCTCATTATCAATAACTGAGTTTGCTAACAGCGTGTGAGTGTCTTCAATTTGTTCTTTATAAGCCTTTTCAAAGTTTTCACGACAAACTAAATTCCAATAAGCCTCATTTTGTACTCTAAAACTAGATTTTAACTCCCTAACAATTTCATTGAAATTAATGCTTGGTTTTGTACGTCGTAGATATTGAATGTCGTTATCGGCCTTATCTCTAATGTGCTGATGCCTTGTTACTAAGTTTTGATCAATCAAAGCACATAAAGCCGTTTTATATAATTTAATATTTTCTTCTAAACAAGCTTCTTTAGGATGAAATAATGCTAAAAGTTCCTTTATTAGGTTATCTAGCTCTAAATTAAGTGCATTATCAGATAGTGCAAGCTTGTAATCTTTAGAGTTATCAAAACTAAGAAAAACCTGTTGGCAAGAAAGGCTCATCGGCTGAGCTAAATTTGGAATTAGATGGCTTGGTATACCTGCAATATCGGTAATACTTTCCAGAGGTGGTTCAACTTCATCTGCAGTATGAAAATAGGTAGTTGAGATGCTAAATGCTTTTTGTGAAAGTGATTCAAAATCGGTAAAACATTTTGCAAGATTTCTGCGATATTCAATGTTGGCAGACTGAACATTAGATTTCCAATTACTATCTAATAAACCATTATCATTAACAAGCCTACAATTAATTATCTCCGTTTTAATCTTCTCTTTTTCAGCTGCAGTATCACCTTTTTTTTTGCTTTTAAATGTAAAGTATTTAAAGATATCAGTGTCTGAAAGTACACCATTCTTTCGATGTAAAATTGTTGCAATAGCCTCAACATGGTCTTTAAATTTATTTTCGCCTTTATGTTTAACTTGGTGAAGAGACAAATAATCCTCACCTCTTTTAATGGCAAAATCTTCAATCCATTCATACTCAATATGGTGCTCATCTAGGAAGGTATCGAAAGCAGGTAAATCAACTCCTACACGGCCTTCTTTAAGAATATTTATTAAACAAACATAGAGGCCTACTTTTCCTTGGTAGTTATAACCATTCCAAGAGGGTGTCGCATCGTGCAAAATGCTTTTAGATGATGCATTACTCATATTAAAGTTACTCGCTTATACAAACTAGATATAGTCAAAAATCTTTACTTCAGAAAGCCAATTTACCAACATACTCCAACTCCCCGTGATCACACCTGAAACTTAGTTAATGATGAGTAATTTACAGCATGGATGCTGTACAAAGCGTAGCTTGGCCATGGATGGCCTATCTACGCTGGTTACGTTCACATCATTCACGTAAGTTGAAGATAAAGTGTGATCCTCGGGTGCGCCGTGGGATTCCAAAGGGCGGTCGGCGGCAGCCGCCCTTTGGTTGCCATCGTCAACGCGATATAACCTCGAATAGAGGTTTTTAATCCCTTGAATATCAAGAAAAATTTATGATCGCGATATAAAATCGTGACTACAAAACCACCTGTTTAAAGCGTGCGAACGTTCGCATGCTTTCATCTGCAATCATTACTTCGTAATCTGGGTTTTGAGCAATTAGCTCATATTGCCCGTTTGGTAATTTATTTACTTTACGAAGTAAATACTGACCTTCCCCGTCTATTTCATCTCGCTCTATAACAACTATTTGGTCGCGTAGCGAACCCGCTTTATCGGGTGTTATAAGTTCAAGTAGCAGTAAATCACCATCAAATATTGGGTGTTTACCGCCATTCATAGAGTTGCCCGATGCGCGTGCTAAAAAATGCACATTTGGATCAAGCTTGCCTGCGCCAAGTGGCGCTTCTAAATATTCAACATCGCTGCTATCGCCTGTTTTAAAATGCCCACAGGCTATTTTAATATTTGGGAAGTACGGCAGCTTTAATGCGTTATCAATTGATTTTAAACTAACGGCTGGTTCAGCAACTTGATTTAACTCAGGTTGTGGTGCATTGGGAAGCGTAAACAACTCAGCCGTTGGTTTTGCTTGTTCAAAACTGTTTTTGCCAAGCCATAATTTAGCACTGCTTGATTCTGCTACCTGATACGCCCAATTGCTTACAGCGAGAGATTTATCGGCATCGCAATGAAAATACGCGCTTAGCTCGTCACTAATAATTTGGCTGTTAACAACCAAATTTTGATTTTGCCAGCGCTCACGGTGTTGTTGCGCAGCTAAAAAATTGCTTTTGCTCTTATTACATGCTCGGTGCGCGGCCACAAAGTTATGTCCAAGATCGTTTGTGTAGCGGGAAAACGGTATAAAGTGATCAACATCAACATCGTCTTTCATTGGCTTTTGGCAATAAAAACACGTATTTGATTGCAGCTCTACTAAAACAGGTTTTGCTTTAGTGAGTGCGCTGCGGTCTATCCCAAATAAAAATTTTTGTAGTTGGCTTGGCGGGCCAATTAACGCTTGGTTGTGCGTTATGCTTTGAATTTTTTGTAACCAACCACTTTTAGCTAAATAGGTTACTAGATCGTAAAAGCGCCTAAAACAGTCGGCGATACCTGCATTTAACGTAATGTATTCTTTACTATTAGTATGCGGGTATAAAAAACATACTTCTTGTTTAGATAGCTTCTGTAAACGCCATAACGGTTGTTTCGTCAAAGTAGCTAACACTTCACTATGGGTCGTTTTATAGTATTTACTTCGTTTTAATTGCTGTAGGTGAGTAATATTTTTTTGCTGACAATTATAAAGTAGTGAAATCACTTTAGACTGTGTGTCGTTACTTTGTCTTAGTAATGCATCTTTGCCAATCTTATCTGGCGCAAACGGCACTGCATGATGCCAATATAAAACAATTAGCTTGTCGGTTAATGTCGCTAAATCTATTTTCAGCTCTGATTGCTCTGATTGAAGCGGCTGTTCTATACATACATCTGCAATAGCATGCAACAATGCATATTTATAAGTAGCTGTGAATTCACCTTCAACTAACATACGTTGTATATAAGCAATAAATTCGAGCTGTTGTTTCATTCCATTTGTCATATATTAGTCACTTTTTTATTAAGGCATTGAGCCATACTTCACTTTCGCGCTCTGGACGCTGATCAATACTTTGCCATTGTTTTATTATTTTAAGCTCGGTGAGCTGATCTATTAATGCAGTTAAAGTACTTTCATTTAAATCGGTAAATTCACGACCATTATGTACACGCTCTTGCGTGCCATATTTAAACGATACATACAAAACGCCATTCGGTTTAAGCGCATTTTGTAGGTTTAAAAACACCTCTGGTAACTCAGCTTTTGGAACGTGTAATAAACTCGCGCAGCACCAAATACCGTCGTATTGGTTTACACAATTTAGCTCTTGGAATGTTTTAACCGCTACAGGTTGCTGTAAGTAACTGCTTGCCAACTCTGCCAGCTCTGGGCTTGCATCAAACGCACTCACAGTAAAACCCTGCGCTTTAAAAAATGCGGCATCGCGAGCGCTGCCACAACCGGCATCTAAAATACGCCCGTGTTGTGCAACGTGCGGTAAAAACTCAGCATAAAGCGCCGACATATCAACGTTAAGTGTTGAGTCGCTAAAGGCTTTGGCATTTTGGTTGTAATAAGTAAGTGTGGTGTTTGACACGAGACTCACCGCTCCTTGGCTAATCGTTTAACAGCTAAGACACTGTTAATACTGCATTCATTATTTGTTTAATCTACAGGAACAAGCGTATTAAATATAGGCTTAATAAGTAGAAATTTTTAAATTAATACGCCATTGTTATTAAGCACTGATTTTAAGTGATACATACGCAGTATAAAATTTAAAATGCAATACAAACGCCTTTATCTGTGCTCCTCTAGTGTGTTGTCAGATTCCAAGGGCGCTTGCAATCCTTGGTACCGAGATATTAAGCCGCCTCTCATTAAAAATCTCTGATCTAAAACACCAACAAACAAATTACCAATAACTTTTCAATCATCACTTTTATTTGCAAACAAGCCAAATACCGCTAAAATAATCATTAACACCTTAATGACCGAGTAGGCACTCATTAATGAGATCGGAACAAGCTTTAAAAATGGCGCAGCGATTAGGTGATTTAATACGCCAGCACCGCACTTTGCATTACACGCAAAGCACCTTTGCAAAAATGATTGGTGTGTCGCGCTCTACTGTGCAAAAACTTGAGCAAGGCGAGACAGTTAAAAGCGATATTTTATTTGAAGCTTTAGTTGTGCTGCAATTACAAGGATCGCTCCTTGATGAAATTAATGAATTAGCCGCCGATGTAGGTGGCTACAATGCACGGCAACGTAAAACCAATAAAGCGCAGGTTATTAACGATGACTTCTGAATGTTATGTGTTTATTGACGGGTTTGAAATTTATTATTTCAAGTATGGCGCTTTGCGAACATAAGCGACATTGATGCTGCACGCTTAACAAGCGTGATTTCTACTATTGAATAAAAAATTTAAAAAGCGGTTATGCACTTCAAATTGAATCTGCGTTATGTTTAGCGCGATATAAATCACGCTAAACGTTTTTTATTTACTTTTTTCTTAGCCAAAAAAGACTCGCAGGCACCGAAATCCACGCCTGTTTACCTAGTGAATCAAGGTAAACACCTACCTCTTCTTTGCTGCCTGGGCTAAAATATGGCGACTGTTGTTCTTTTAGTTTTTCTTGCCCTGTAAGTATTTTGCTAAAGTGTTTATTTTGCTGCTGGAGCATTTTTTTGTAATCGTTAGCGGGTTTTGAATCGCCATGTTTTACAAAAGCACTTAGCGCACGGCTTGCTGTTGCGTGTAGTTCTTCACTGTCGGACTTAACCAATAGAGCGTCTAACTTGTCCCATTCTTTATTAATTATTAGGCAGTTCATTAACAAAAAGCGGTTTGCTTGATTGTCGTTTGGGTTTAGCGTTAATAACTCTTCGAGTTCTGACTGCGCTTTTTGGGTATAACCATGCAGTGCGTGTATTTTTGCTCGATGCGCGCGCAGCATCATATAAGGGCGGGTTTCGTGCAATCCCCAAAAGTGCCCTGTGTTGTCTTTAATAAATTGCTTTGTAATGTGCCCTTCCATCATTTCTAAAAGCATCTGCATTGGCTCAAGTGCTTTTAGTTCTGTGTCGGCAAGTACCAGTTCAAGTAGTTCATCAAGCTCATCTAATTCATTTGGTTCTTCGTCTAAAAAGCTGTTGTTAAATTGTGCCTCATCTTCATCACTTAAAGTTAGGTCGTTACTAAATCGAAGTTCAAAAATAGCGTCGGCCATAAAATACACATAATTACGTTTATATTCTTGGGCGTTGTATTGGGCAAATTCACCAAATACTTTTGCCGCTGCTTTTTCGCTAGTAAAAGCTTTTAAAACGCCACTTAGGCTATCAACAGCCTGTTTTTGTAGTGCATTAAGTGCACGTTTATTTATGTGTTTAAGCGCCTGTAAAACCCCTTTACAGTAACTTGGTAGGGGCATATTCGGCTTTAGCGAATCCCGGTAGTCTTGCTTGGATAGGCTGCATTTTGCTGGCATTTTTAATTCGTTTTGAATTACTTTATCCATGCTTTGGTTATACAACGCCATTAAGCTTTCGAGATATTTTAGCTCGCTCTCTTTTTGAAGGTTAATACCTCCAAATAAATCAGGTTGCCACTCACTCGGGGGAAGCATTTGGGGTAATGCGCCTAACCCCATTAAATAGCCTTGTATAAAATAGTAATTTGGTTTTTTAGTGCTTAATTCACTGATTTTTATAACATTGTTACGCATTTTAGTTGGCGACATAATGTGACCTGCTATGTATTAATTTATTATTAGTGTACCCGTAGATAAGGTTACCAACAATATGACTATTAAATTCACACAATAAATACAATTTTAGATTAGATGACCAATAACTATACCTAGGTTACTTTATCCTCAAGTACATTTTTACGAGCTATTTACATATTCACACAAACCCGCGCCGCTAAAATATAAAAGCTGGTTTATACTGTTGTAATAATAAACAAAAATAAATAAACCCGAGGCGCAATGAATAAAATAATAACCATATTTTTATGTGTGCTGTTTACCGCTCAAATAAATGCATTTGCTTGCGAAAGAACCTTTAGCGTTGCCTCGCACGATGCCTTTTGGCCGCCGTATGTAATAGGCATGAGTGATGTATTTAAAGGTACTGAAGTTGATGCGCTTAACCTAATTTTTAAAGACTCCCCTTTTTGCTTTAAAGTAGAGCTACTGCCTAATTCTAAACGCGCTTTTACTGAAGTTAGACATGGCCGAATAGATTTGGGTTGGGCTGGTAGCTATACCGAAAAACGTGCTAAATACGCTCACTACACTGTTAGCTATCGTACTGAGGTTATGCGTTTATACGAAAACAAAAACAATACGCATGTAGTTAAAAGTTTGGCTGATATTTTTGACCAAGGTTTAACCATAGGCGCTAACTTTGGAAGTTACTACGGCGAAGAGTTTGAAAAATATAAAACAACGCATAAAAAACAAATTGAATACACCAGTGCAACCAGTAAACGCTTTGAAATGCTTAATAAAAAACGTATTGATTTTGCTATTGAAGACGAGTTAGTGGGTGCTTATTTTGCAAAAGAAAACTCGAGCATAAAATTAGTCACCAACATTGAGTATGTAAATAAAGACGATATTTATTTAATGTTTAGCAAAAAAACGGTATCGGTTGCTGAACTTGCAATAATTAATGATCATATAAACAAAAACGAAACCGCACTTAATGCGCTGTTTAAATACTAGGAGTGTAATGAAAACTTTATTTTTAGCGTTTACAACACTGCTATTTACTCAATTTAATGCCCTAGCATGTACAAAAACATTAGTGATGGGCACTAACGAAACTAATTGGCCGCCTTACCTTGTTAAGCAAGGTGATGCATTTTTAGGCACAGAAGTGGATGCTGTAAACGCTATTTTTAAAGATTCAAAATTTTGTATTAAATGGACTTATTTCCCGAGTTTTTCGCGTGTTCAAGCTGAGCTTAAAAATGGCCGAGTAGATATAACCTACGCGGCAAGTTACACAAAAAAACGTGCTCAATATGCGCACTTTAGTTTGCCCTACCGCGCAGAAGTTATGCATCTTTATAAACATAAAGACTCGCCTGATGTAACAAGTTTACCTGAGCTTTTTAGTAAAGAGTTTACAGCTGGTATTAACCGAGGAAGCTTTTTTGGTAACGAGCTTGAACAACTAAAAACTAAGTATTCAACACAGGTAGTGCTTACTGCTCAAGCAAATAATCGATTTAGCATGTTAGATAAAAAACGAATCGACTATGTTATTGAAGACTCTGTGGTTGCGCAGTACTTTGTAAAAAAACACCCCTCAATTACGCAGGTAAAGTCTATTACACCGATTAACGTTAACAATGTGCACTTTATGCTAAGTAAGGAGTCGCTAACACTGGATGATGTGGCGACCGTTAATCAATTAATTACTAAAAATGCAGCCGCTATAAAGTTAATTTATCAACCTGTGCATTAAAGCATGGGCAATAACTTAGCTCTTTGACTGCAACACTTATTTAATATTGCTGGCGGTGGTACTTACTTACATTCCCCGCTGTAAGTAAGTACCACCGCTCACGCTAAAAATAGTGGCTTAAAAACGAGAATTGCCGTTATTTTCGCTTGGTTATAAATTAGCTGCCTTTTATCTTTCATTCGTTGTGGCTGATCTGTATAATTCGCCAGCTAATTTACCCTATTGTCTGGTTCTTGTTTGTGGCGTATTGCTGCAGCGTACTCCTGTCAGTACTAATCTAGGATTACCCTTTTTGATCTCCACCGCAAATATTACGATGCAGTTTGGCGCAGAGCCGTTGTTTGAAAACATTTCAGCTAAATTTGGTAACGGTAACCGTTACGGTTTAATTGGCGCTAACGGCTGCGGCAAGTCGACTTTCATGAAAATTTTAAGCGGTGCGCTTGTTCCAAGTGCGGGTAATGTATCTATTACTCCAGGGTTGAAATTAGGTAACCTAAGCCAAGACCAGTTTGCTTTTGAGCAATACAGCGTTGTAGACGCGGTAATTATGGGCGACGTGGAGCTTTGGAAAGTAAAGCAAGAGCGCGAACGTATTTACTCGTTACCAGAAATGAGCGAAGACGACGGCATGAAAGTAGCCGATCTTGAAAGCGTATTTGCTGAAATGGACGGTTACACGGCAGAAAGCCGTGCTGAAGAAATTTTGCTTGAAGCGGGTATCGATAAAGAATTTCATTACGGGTTAATGGCAAACGTTGCCCCAGGTTGGAAACTACGCGTGCTTTTAGCACAAGCGTTATTTGCAAATCCTGACATTTTGCTACTGGATGAGCCTACCAATAACTTGGATATTCATACAATTACGTGGCTTGCTAACGAGCTAAATAAACGTAGATGTACGATGATAATTATTTCGCATGACCGTCACTTTTTAAACTCGGTATGTACGCATATGGCCGACATTGATTACGGCGAGCTTCGTATTTACCCAGGTAACTATGAGAAATTTTTAGAAGCGGCTGGTCTGCAACGCGAACAGCTTTTAGCTGAAAATGCTAAAAAGAGCGCTGAGATTGACGAACTACAAGACTTTGTTAACCGTTTTGGTGCTAATGCATCTAAAGCTAAACAAGCAAGTTCGCGCGCTAAAAAAATGGATAAAATTAAGCTTGATGAAGTTAAATCTTCAAGCCGTATGAGCCCATCGCTTTCGTTTGACGAAGGTAAAAAAATGTATCGTCAAGCGCTTGAAGTTAATAAGATTGGCCATGGTTTTGATGGCGAAATGTTATTTACTGGTGGCGATTTGTTACTTGAAGCTGGCGCTAAGCTTGCTGTAATTGGCGAAAATGGTGTGGGTAAAACAACCTTTTTACGCTGTTTAGTAGATGAGCTTAAAAGTAATGAAGGCGAAATTAAATGGTCTGAAAATGCGACCTTTGGTTATTGCCCTCAAGACAGCACTAAAGATTTTGAAAACGATTTAACGTTGTTTGATTGGATGTCGCAATGGCGCACAGCTAAGCACAACGATTTAATGGTTCGTGGCATGTTAGGCCGTTTGTTGTTTACAGCAGACGATTCAAACAAAAAAGCACGTAACTGTTCTGGTGGTGAAAAAAACCGCCTGTTATTTGGTAAGTTAATGATGCAAGACGTTAACGTTCTTGTAATGGACGAACCAACTAACCACATGGATATGGAAGCCATTGAAGCGCTTAACAATGCGCTTAAAGACTTTGAAGGTACGCTTATTTTTGTAAGCCATGACCGTGAGTTTGTTTCGTCATTAGCTACGCGTATCATTGATATTAAAGATAAAAAAGTAATCGACTTCCAAGGTACGTTTGACGAATACCTAGCAAGTTGTGAAGAGAAAAAAGCGTAAACGCTTTTTCTCATTACTTATAAAAACGGTGCTAAATTTAGCGCCGTTTTTTTATGTGTGGAATTTGAGTTTAACTATAAAATTAATTAATAAAGGCTTAAATAAATAATTCACTAAGAGGTTAAGAGACGCTACGCTTTTAGAGTCAGTGATAAAATACTCGTTTTCGGCTTGGTTCTTCTCATTTACTCCTCTTTGGCTTCTCCTAGTGCAATAGTTTTTCAAGTAAATAATTCACTAATGGTGATATAAGACGCAGCGCTTTTAAAGTGAGTGATAAAATACTCGTTTTCTGGCTTGGTTCTTCTCATTTACTCCTCTTTGGCTTCTCCTAGTGCAATAGTTTTTCAAGTAAATAATTCACTAATGGTGATATAAGACGCAGCGCTTTTAAAGTGAGTGATAAAATAAAAAAGCACTGTTTTTTTGACTTTATTTTTCTTAGTTACTGCTGCTTCGCTTTTCCTTATGCAATTAATGGCTCTTATCGCAGAGCTAATTATTCACATTATTTTATTGGTAAATTCTGCATACATCACTGCTTTAAATCTAGTCATATTCTCCTGTAAGTCTTTGTCACTTAATGCTAATGTTTATGGAGTGAGTTATTTAAAACTTTAATGGCTAAACCAAGAGGTAACTATGTCTAATTGGGTTGAAGCAACAGTAAAAAGCGTAACATGGTGGAGCGAAACGCTCTTTAGCTTAACCGTTAATGCTAATGTAGAGCCGTTTAAAGCAGGGCAATTTACAAAGCTTTCTATAATGGATGGCGACAAGCGTATTGCTCGGGCTTATTCATATGTGAATGCCCCTGAAAATCCCGATCTTGAATTTTACCTTATTAACGTTATTGACGGTTTGCTTTCTCCTCGTTTAGCTACATTACAACCTGGCGAAACCGTACTTATAGAACAACACGCAACCGGCTTTTTTACCCTTGATGAAATACCACAAAGCGATCAGCTTTGGATGTTAGGTACTGGCACTGCCATAGGCCCTTTTTTATCGATATTACAACAGCCCGATGTATGGAAAAAATACAAAAGCATAAACTTAGTGCATGGTGTACGTTTTAATAACGACTTAAGCTATCAGGCACTTATTAACGAGTTATTAAGAGTGTACCCAGAACAACTCAACTACATTCCTGTTGTAAGTAGAGAAGAGCCATTACAAGGCTTAAGTGGCCGGATTACTAACGCTATTGAGAGCAACGGCTTGTTTGAACATGTAAAATTAAATCCTGAGCCTAGTAACGCGCAATTTATGATTTGCGGAAATCCACAAATGGTAAAAGACACCACCGCGCTACTTCTCGATAAAAACTTTACGCGTAACCGCCGCAAAGCACCCGGTAACATTACTGTAGAGCAGTACTGGTAGGCTACAGTGGTGGTATTAACTATCCGATAACGTTAAAATTTGCTATGTTGCACCCTTATACCAATATTATCAAAAATATGATCATTCTATCGCATTAAATAACTCACTAACTGCGTTAAAAGTTATTCATATAGAACAACTATATGTCACAATTTTCGCCTTGTTATTGTGCTATTTTCTTGACGCTATAATAGATCACTTATTTAATGTAATTGGTATTACACGTGTTTAGTGTTCATTTTAGGAAAGTTATGAAACCGTTATCTATTATTTTTGCCTCGTTAATTACCACCGTTGCGCTTATTACTTACGCCGCAGAACAAAGCGAGCCTGAGCAAAAAGAGCAGCAAGTTGAAGCTCAAGCAAACGTTGAAAAACCAAAAGTTGAAGATGAGCAATCAGTAACTCAAGTCAAAGCTGACGACAAAGTAAATACGCTTGAATACAAAGCACCTGAGCTTAAAAAGCCAACAATTGATGCGACTAAACCAGACGATTCAAAGGTATTGGGTAACGAGCAGATTAAACCTACTGAAAAGCCGAAAAATAAAATAGAAAAAGCAGTGGCTGTAGCCGAAGCTGAAAAAGCAGTTACGCAAGCAAAAGAAGCGCTGACAGTTAAGCAACAAACTAAAGCTAAGCAATCGCGCGAATCACTTGCGGTAGTAGAGCAGTTAGTTAAAGCGTATAACGCGCGTAACATTGAAGAGTTTCTTCGTGTATATGCCGAAGATGTTGAGTTTTATATTTTCCCTAATGAGCTATTATTTAAAGGTAAAGAAAAACTAATAGAACGTTATGGGCTAATGTTTAAAAAGTTAAAGTGTATTCACTCATCACCAATTAAGCGCATAGTGCACGGCGATATAGTGATTGATCACGAACTATCAGAAACCTGCTCAACTGACGAAAAGGTAGTTGATAAACGCTCAGAACTTATTTCGAGTTACCAAATTAAAGATGGAAAAATAGTACGCGTACTGTTTTTTAGATAAAGGCTTTATATGCAAATAAATGACGACAAAAAAATTCGCTTAATGTATCGCATCGAGCCCGGTTGCCTTGGCCCTAAGGGTGCTGAGCATGTTGAAGATTTTTGTCGTTTTGCAAATAAACATATTAAGTCACCATTTTATGGCCAATTTGTATTTTTACCTCGTTACGATAAAGCCATAGACGAGCGACAATATAGCGTTAACAGCCGTAATTTATCCCTTGTGCAGGCTCATGCGTACTTAAAGCATTTTGATATTGATATAGAAGAATTTGAAGAACAGCTCGACGAGCTCCTCACTAAAGCGATTGATTTATACTTTAAGCGATAGCGTTTAATTGCTGTTGCTTAGGTATTCTCCTCCTCCACAATGCGTTTTTATTTATTTTAATTATTATTAAAAGTATAAGTAATTTCTTCCACAAAGATAAGGTAATCAGTAATAGCTGAGAAAAACCAGATCGGCCAATATGTATCACTTACTCTAAAAGCGCAGTGCCTCTTAACCTCTTTGTGAATTAATTAGGTCTTTAAAAGCTTTTATTTGCACAATGAGAAGTAAAAGAGGAGTGAATGAGAAAAGCCAAAAACAAAAACCAGTATTTTTATGTTTTATCACTACTCTAAAAGCGCAGCGCTTCTAACCTCTTTGTGAATTAATTAGCCCTTTAAAAGCTTTTATTTGCACGATGAGAAGTAAAATGGGAGTAAATGAGAAAAGCCAAAAACAAAAACCAGTATTTTTATGTTTTATCATTACTTTAAAAAGCGCAGCGTCTCTTAAGCTCTTTGTGAATTAATTCGCCCTTTAAAAGCTTTTATTTGCACAATGAGAAGTAAAAGAGGAGTAAATGAGAAAGCCAAAAACAGTATTTTTATGTTTTATCACTACTCTAAAAGCGCAGCGCCTCTTAACCTCTTTGTGAATTAATTAACTAAATATTTTAAAAGCCCTTAAAACAAAAAAGCGGTGTTAATTTTAACACCGCTTAATGCGAACTATTTATAGCTATGTGCTTTTATAATCAGATTTACAACATCGGTTTTATAACATCAAACACAGCTTCTATGTGGTCGTCTCTGTCGTTTAGTGCCGCTATGTAACGGTATTTTTTGCCGCCTGCGTTTTCGAATATTTCTCGGTTTTCGCCTTCCAGCTCTTCAAGTGTTTCTAGGCAGTCGGCGCTAAAAGCAGGACTGATAATGGCTACATCGGTAATACCCTCATCAGGCAGGGCTTCAAGCGTTGCGTCGGTGTAAGGCTTTAACCACTCGGCTTTACCAAATCGACTTTGAAAAGTACTAATTACTTTGTCTTTATCAAGGCCCAGTTTTTCGACAACTAAACGCGTGGTTTGTAAACATAGGCAATGGTACGGATCGCCGCGCTCTAAAAATAGTTTAGGCATACCGTGATACGAAAAAACAATTTTTTGTGGCATACCATTCGCTTCTAAATCCTCACTAATACTATTAGCAAGTGACTCAATATAACGGGTGTTTTTATGATAGCCATTAATAAAATGCAGCTCTGGCACCCAGCGCCATTTACGCAGTACGCTTGATACAGCATCGAACGTTGAACCCGTGGTTGGGCTAGAATATTGCGGATACATTGGCAATATAATAATACGCGTTAAGCCTTTATCACGAAGCTCTTCAAGGCCTGCCTCTATTGAGGGATTACCATAGCGCATAGCCATTACCACTTCAGTATTGGTATAACCTTGTTCTTTTAATAAGGTATTTAGCTTTACGCTTTGTTGGCGAGTAATGTGAGTAAGCGGTGAGCCATTTTCGGTCCATATACTTTCGTATAATTTAGCTGAACGCTTAGGGCGCACACGCAAAATAATGCCATGTAAAATTATCATCCATACTAGGCGTGGTATTTCTACAATGCGTGGATCTGATAAAAACTCACGTAAGTATATACGAAGCGCAGCAGCTGTTGGTGCATCAGGGCTACCTAGGTTAGTAAGCAGTATTCCCGTTTTTTGGTTAAAACGCCCATCATGGGGGTTATCAGTAACCGCAGAAAATCGCGACACAGAGTGCTCCTTCAAGCAAATTCAATAATGTATTTTATGCACATTGTAACGAAAAAAACTGCCGTTTAGATCAATCATTTAGCAGTTTTAACCATAATTCTAAATGGGGCTGGTTTTTTAGATTCTAGTTGCTGCAGTTTTTCTATTGATTTGCGGCTAAACACATGACCTTTAGGCAGCAACATTATACCCGAATGGCTGTGCAGAGCATGGCCGAGTATCATTTGATCTTTGAGTTCATGGGCATTACAAATTAGTACTGATCCTGCTGAACTTTTTTGTTCGTGTAGTTTTGCATGGCTTGCTTCAAGCGCACGAACTATTTTAGGGTGGTAAAACGAACCACTATAAAGTTTTACACTTTCGAGTGCGTCCTCATGGCGCTGTTTTTCATCGCTTGCATTGCTCTGCTCAAACGCATCCCAATAGTCGCGCGCTAAACCTAATACCATAGCCCCTATCGGTATGTCGTTTCCAGCAAGGCCTTTGGGCATTCCATTTCCATTAAAACGTTCAAACTGATAATAAATAGCATCCGATAAATCGTGTAAATGTATTGCTGGCATTAGCATTAATTGTGCAGTACTTGGGTGAGTATAAAAGGTCTTACGTTGTTGCTCATTTAACCGATTTAGCGGTTTTTTATAAAGCTCAGGGTCCATAGCAAGCAAACCTATTTGTGCTAAATAACCCGCCATTGGGGCAAGATCAATGCTTTTTTGCGACAGGTTTAAGTAAAGCGCTATTTGTGTGCAGGTATTTGCAATATTTTGTGCTTTGTTGCCATCAAGATAAGGGTTTGCGTTAACAAAATTATATAGCAGCTCAACGGTTGATTTGTGCTCTTGTTTTTCGCGTTCGTTGGCGTCTTCAAGCTTTTTTAAAACTTGTTTAATTTGTAAGGTGCGTTTTTCTACTCGTTGCTCTAACGTGTTATTTAGCTCAAGTAGTTCTTGGTTTTGTGCCTTAACTTGTGTTTCTAATTTTTTGTTTTGCTTTTTTAGCACAAATTTTTCTAGGCTATCTTTAATGCTTCGAAGTAATAAGTCATTTTGCCATGGTTTTTGAATATAACCATTTATTTGCCCTTGGTTAACAGCCGCTAGGGTTGTTTGTATATCGGCGTAACCGGTTAATAAAATGCGTTGAGTGTCGGGTGCCAGCGCACGCGCTTTTTCTAAAAACTCGGCACCGTTCATTACTGGCATCCGCATGTCGCTAATAATTAAACCAAATTCATGATTTTTAAAAAGTGTTAGTGCGTTTTGCGGATTATCGCAAACAATAACCGTTAAGCCATTTACTTCAAGTAGTCGTGTTAACGTACGTAGTACTATTTCGTCATCATCAATACAAAGTACATCGATCTGATTCATTGGTGTGTTTGGTGTTGCTTGAGTCATTGCGCCGCCTTTAAATTACTTCTGGCTAAATAATAGCTTAAAAAAACATCCGTGACCTGTTTATGCTTACCTTTTATATAGAGTAGGAGTCACCTAATGTGGTTATTATCTATAAGTAGATAAATGCTCACACTAAAGTTGCAAATTTGCATGTAGACGACTAAACGTTAAGTATAAAGTTATCTATATGGATGAAAGGAATGAATGGATCAGATGGTAATTTTGAACGTGCTTTTTTAAACGAACAAAAGCTGCGCTTGGCCGCAGAACAATTACTCAAAGATAAAAGCACCGTTTTAGTTGCCATAAATAATGAATTACAAAAAAAAGTAGCCGATTTAGAACACCAGCAAATGCTGTTTGTGCAAACCGAAAAAATGGCAACCTTAGGAACGCTTTGTGCAGGCGTAGCCCATGAAATAAATACCCCGCTTGCCTATGCAATGAGTAATATAGAAAGCTTACAAAATTCTACTCCTTTGCTTATCACGTTGCTAAAGCTTAACGAGCAATACTTAAACAATGAAATTAAAGAAAGCCGTTTTAAACACGAAATCGACATACTCAATTTACAGTATCCGTATGCGTGGCTTTATAACAATTTGCAGGGACAAGTTAACGACAGCGTTGAAGGACTCAAACGAATAAAACAAATTGTGCATGACTTATTAAACTTTGCCCACCCCTCCTCCTCGCAAGATAAACAACTAACCGATGTAACAACGGGTGCTAATAATGCTTTAAGATTATTAAGTAACAAACTCAAACTATGCGAGATAAAAACGCGGTTTGAACCACTACCACTTATTTGGTGCAATTTATCGTCAATTAATCAAATTTTTGTAAATCTATTAATGAATGCTTGGCAAGCATGCGAGCTTGATTTAGAAAAAGGCTGCATTATTGAGGTCAATATTTTTGAACTAAACACAAATATCTGTATTGAGGTAAAAGATAATGGCTGTGGAATGAGTGAAGACACAATAGCGCATATGTTTGACCCTTTTTACACGACAAAAGAAGTTGGAGAAGGTACCGGTATGGGTATGACACTTGTATACGCTATGGTGAGCGATCATGGCGGAAAAATAGAAGTTAACAGCACATTAGGGACAGGTACGACCATCCGCTGCCTATTACCTTTAAAAGCGTAAACTAACGAACAAAATCACAATGTAAATAAAAAGTTAATATATCTTTTTTTTGAAGTTTAATGCCCTTGTAGCGTGTATTTTAATCGATTAAAGGTGGTTTTTTCTTATCTTGAAATTTATTTGCATACTTAGACCAAATATTTAGTTTTTTTCATTTCTTTTTGTTTGCATATGTTGCTAGGATGTTTGCAACAGGTTATGAGCACCATAACCACACACATATTATAAGAATACAAAAAAACAGGGTCGTCACTATGCCAACATACCGTTTAAACACACTTGCTGTAGCCGTTGCTTTCGCGTTTAGCGCACCAAGCATTGTTAACGCAGAAGAAGCACCAGTGCAAGCTGCTAAAAACATTGAGCAAATATCTGTATTAGGATCGCGTGTATCTAACCGTACTTCTACTGAGTCTTCTTCTCCTATTGATTTAATTGACGCAGATGATTTAACCAAAGGTGGCTTTACCGAGCTTGGCCAAAGCCTTCAAGCGACAGCGCCTTCATTTAACTTTTCGCGTACACAAGTATCTGACGGTTCTGATTTATTTAGACCCGCAACACTTCGTGGCCTACAGCCAGATCAAACTCTTGTATTAGTAAATGGTAAACGTCGTCATAACCAATCAATTTTTGGCCTTAACGGTACTGTAGGCGCGGGCGCTGCGGGTACTGATATGAATGCGATTCCGCTAACGGCCCTTAAAGGCGTTGAAGTATTACGCGATGGCGCAGCGGCGCAATATGGCTCTGATGCTATTGCAGGCGTAATTAACTTATCTCTTAATAACTCAACCGGTATTACAACGGGTTTTGTACAATACGGCGGCACAAGTGAAGGTGACGGCGACACTATTTCAGCAGGTTTAAACCGTGGTTTTGAATTAGGTAACGAAGGCGGCTTTATTAACCTATCGCTTGAGTACCGTGATGCCGATGGCACTAACCGCGCCGAGCGTGATACGGGGGGGTCGCTTAATGTTGAACCAGGTACGTTAAGTGAAGACGTACGCTGGGGCCAAGGTAACTCAGAAAGTGAATTTACGTCGTTATTTTACAACATGGCATTACCAATGGGCGACGGCGAGCTTTACTCGTTTGGTGGCTACTCAGAGCGCACGGCGCTGGGTAATGGTTTTTACCGTAACTTTAACGAAGCGTCTAAAAACGTAACTCAAGTATATAGCGATGGTTTTTTACCGCGCATATATAACGAAGCACAAGATATTTCAGTCGCGCTTGGTTTTAAAGGCGATATAAACACAGATTGGAATTACGATGTTTCGGCCGTTTATGGTGAAAACCAATACGACTTTACATCACGCAATACATTAAACGCTTCTTACGCGGCTGAGTATTTATTTAATAACCCAAGTGCAAGCGATGCCGATATTGCAGCAAATTCAGGCCCTAGTGGCGGTTACTCAGGTGGTTTTAGATTTGATCAAACAACGCTTAACCTTGATGTAAACGGTATTGTAGATATTGGCCGTGGTGAACCTTTATATGTAACAGTAGGCGCTGAATACCGTAAAGAAAACTACGAAATAGTGCCTGGCGATGAAGCATCATACGCCTGTGGACTAGCAAATATGGATACCTCGTACCCATCAGTAAACGATCCGGACCAATTTGCACAGTGTGGTTTTCAGGCTTATAACGGCCTACGCCCTGAAGCAGCTAACGACAGCGACCGTAACAGCTACGCAGTTTATGTAGACGTAGAAACTATGATCACCGATGCATGGAACGTAAGTGGTGCGCTACGTTATGAAGATTTCTCAGATGCTGGGGATGATTTAATTGGTAAATTAGCAACACGTTATGAATTTTCAGATGATTTTGCTGTACGTGGTGCGGTATCTACTGGTTTTAGAGCACCATCACTTCAACAAAGTGGTTATACAGCCTTTACAACTAACTTAGGCTCAGACGGCACATTAACGCAATCGTTCACTGCAAACACAGGGACCGCTTTCCCAAGTGCGTTAGGCGTAGATAGCTTAGAGCTTGAAACTTCAACAAACTACAGTGCAGGTTTTGTTTACGATGTAACAAGCGAGCTTTCGTTAACGGTTGATTTTTACCGTGTAGAAATTGAAGACCGTATTACGCTTGGCAGCTTACTTACCGCTGACGACGTATCGTTTAGCTCAGAAGCAGTTGCAGCGCTACAAGCAACTGGAGCTGTGCAAGCTAACTACTTCTCAAACTCGGTTGATTCTACTACGCAAGGCGTTGATATTATTGCATCGTACCGTACAGAAGTTGAAGGTGGCAATTTAGGAGTAACCTTTGCAGGTAACCTAAACGATACTAAAATTGACGGCGTAAATGCTGAAGACGGTATTCCTGAAGCGGTTGCTTTTGATGATTTACAACGTAGCTTTTTTACCGACGGACAACCTAGTGAACGTGCAACGCTTACGTTTGACTACGAACGCGATGCCTACACATCAACCATTCGCTTTAACTACTTTGGCGAAACAGATGTAAAATACTTTGGTAATGACCATATTTCATTACCAGGTGAGCTTTCGCCTACGGGTTCATTTAAACCAACAAGTACGGTTGAGTCTGCTGTGTTAGTTGATTTAAATGTTAGCTACCAAATTAACGACATGTTTGCGCTTTCAGTGGGTGCCGATAACGTATTTGACGAAACGCCAGACGAGCTAGGCGACGACGAAGTACTTAACTTTATCACCAACGGCGCATTTAAATACCCAGTACGCGCATTGCCATACGGCTTTGACGGCAGAACGTACTATGCAAAAGTAAGCTTTAGTTTTTAATTTATAAAGCAAACTAAAGTAATATTAAGCGCAGTTATTAACTGCGCTTTTTTTATACTTTTTTATTATTAAAAAAGTATCTGTTGGGCATTAAAAATACTTGCGCGGTTGAAAATTAAGCCTACAATCGCCATCTCTTAAATAGGCTAATATAAAAGCCTTTTTATTATTTAACTTAAAATAACCATTAGTTGATAGGAAATATATGACTAAAAAATCTAAAGCAAAAACCGCAAGCAACAGCGCGGTAGACACAGGACGAGGCGTTATAAACCACAATGCACTAGCGGCGATGGTCACCTCTAAATTATTTAAACCACAAGTGGTTAAAGCTAAAAAAGGCAAAGGTTCGTTTAAACGCAACAACAAGCATTCAGGACAAGAGTCCTATTTAATCGCGGCTTAAATAGCACCGATCAAATAGGGCTTTTGAATATAGTAAGCGAGGTTTTATACCTCGCTTTTACTTTTAAAGCATACAAGCCACGTTACATAAGCGCGAAATAAATTCGCACCTACGGGTTTGATATTTGCACGATGTAGGTGAGGTTTTATACCTCGCTTTCACTTTTAGAGCATTAAAGCCATGTTACATGAGCGCGAAATAAATTCGCACCTACGGGTTTGGTGTTTGCACGATGTAGGTGAGGTTTTATACCTCGCTTTCACTTTTAGAGCATTAAAGCCATGTTACATAAGCGCGAAATAAATTCGCACCTACGGGTTCGGTGTTGATGTAGGTGAGGTTTTATACTTCGCTTTCACTTTTAGAGCATTTAAGCCACGTTACATTAGCGCGAAATAAATTCGCACCTACGGGTTTGTAGAGCACGGTGGTTTAAACTGCTGTGCTGAATTTTTAACTGTTTGTGATGGGTTTTCACCAAATAGTTGCGTGTAATCTTTAGCAAATTGTCCCGCATGCCAAAATCCCCAATTGGCTGCTATTACTGAAATTGGCTTATCTTGGTTTGGTTTTTTTAGTTCCCGCCTTACATTATTTAAACGTGTTAAACGTAAAAACCGCAAAGGGTTAATTCCTAAAACACTCTCAAAACTATACTGAAGTGTGCGCCTACTTACAAAGGCAAGCTCGCACAGCTCGGTTATGGTTATTGGGTTTTGTGGATTTGTGGCCACGTAATCTTTTACTTTATCTACTACGGCTTTTCGATGTTTATAACTTGGCGCAATATTTTGTTGTGGATTATCTGCTTGTAATAAGTGTAGTGCCAACATGTTTAGCATATCTTGCTGTGATTCGGTTTTAAGTCCAAAGCCCTTGCCTACAACCATGCTATTAATTATTTGCCTTGCCGTTTGCAATGATGAGTTGCTTACCGATAAGCGAGCTGATTGTGCTGATGATAGGTTTTTCAATGTTACGCCTTGTAGCTGCGCCATATATTCAATTGAATTCCAATCGATTACCAAACCATAAATATTAAATTGCTCAGGGGTTATCAGCTCAAAGTCATTATCACTTGTGCGGCACATAAATTGATTACTTGCCACACTTAGACCATTAATCTTACTTTGCTGCGACTGACAAGGAATGCCAAGCCAAACCGAATTGGGGGCGATGTTACATTGCTGACGAAGCGCTCGCTCGGTGTATTCTTTAAACACATGAATATTGACGTAATCTGTTTCTTCAATAAAACCATAAAAGCTGCCGTCGCTCATTTGATCGTATTTTTGCTGCCATTGAGTAAGGCTATGCGCTTGCTCGTCTATATCGTGTGTTTGCACCTTGCTCTTTAGTGGTGCGTTGTAGCTACTTTGCTGCGCCATATAGGGGATGCTCTTTTTGGTTACACTTTTATTATGGTTAAGTTAACACCGCTTTGCGTATGTAACCAATTGAATTGGATTAATAAATAATCTTTTGCCGAAATTCGATAGTTACTTGGTACAAAATAAGCTGTCTTGTAACTATTGAAAATTGATTTATAGCTAAAGATGCAGCAAAACCTATACCAAGGTTTATCATGTTAGTTATGTGGAGTAAATCATGGGGCAAGCGTACAGTTACACTTTAGGTACACACACTTATAAATTCAAGAACTTAGCCCAGTTAATGGCTAAAGCAACGCCACAGCGTTCGGGTGATCGCTTAGCGGGCGTCATTGCACAATCAGCACAAGAACGTGCTGTGGCTCAAATGACATTGGCCGATGTACCTCTTAAAACATTTTTAAATGAGGTACTTATTCCCTACGAAGATGACGAAATTACACGCTTAATTATTGACGAGCACGATGCCAATGCCTTTATGGCTATTGCACATTTAACTGTAGGCGATTTTCGTAATTGGCTTTTAAGCGACTTTGCAACACCCGCTGTACTTGCAAGTATAAGGCAAGGAATTACGCCTGAAATGGCTGCTGCAGTTAGCAAAATAATGCGCAATCAAGATCTCATATTAATTGCTAAAAAGTGCCATGTTACAAGTGCTTTTAGAAACACTATTGGCCTCCCTGGGCATTTATCTACACGTTTACAACCCAATCATCCAACTGACGATATTAACGGTATTGCTGCATGCATGCTTGATGGGCTGCTATACGGTAATGGCGATGCCGTAATAGGTATAAACCCAGCAACCGACAACGTTGCCCAGGCCATTAAATTAATGACATTAATGGATGATGTTATTCAAAAATACGCCATACCGACGCAAAGCTGTGTGCTTACACATGTTACTAACACTATTGAATGTATAGAAGCTGGCGCACCGGTTGATTTGGTATTTCAGTCGATTGGCGGCACGGAGGCTACTAACTCAAGTTTTGGTTTTAATTTAAATACTTTAGCTGAAGCGCAAGATGCCGCTTTGAGTTTAAAGCGCGGCACTGTTGGCAATAATGTGATGTATTTTGAAACTGGGCAAGGCAGTTCGCTTTCAGCAAATGCGCATCATGGGCTTGATCAGCAAACGTGTGAAGCTCGCGCTTATGCAGTTGCTCGTAAGTTTGATCCGTTACTGGTTAATACCGTGGTGGGGTTTATTGGCCCTGAATATTTGTTTGATGGTAAAGAAATTACCCGAGCAGGACTTGAGGATCACTTTTGCGCTAAGTTACTAGGCATACCGATGGGGTGCGACGTGTGTTACACCAATCATGCAGAGGCCGATCAAAACGATATGGATAATTTGCTAACGCTATTAGGTGTTGCAGGTTGCTCGTTTGTAATGGGAATACCTGGCTCTGACGATATTATGCTTAATTACCAAACTACGTCGTTTCATGATGCATTATATGTGCGTCGAGTTCTTGGCTCTAGACCCGCCCCTGAGTTTGAAGCATGGCTAAGCAAAATGAAAATTATGCAAAGCACTACCGACATCACACTTTCAGATACCTTGCCTCCCGCTTTTGCTAAACCTCTGGGTGCAATTGCTGGAGGTGGCTCATGAAATCACGTTCAAAACCGACCACTCCATTAGATAACTCAATAAATGAGCATAAAAATAACGGTAATGTAGTGCACAACCCTTGGAGTGATTTACGGCGTTTTACCGACGCCCGTATTGGGCTTGGTCGCGCTGGTATAAGTTTGCCAACCTCAGAAATGCTGGCTTTTCAGCTATCTCATGCACAAGCGCGTGATGCGGTGAGTTTTCCGCTTGATATTAACGAAATGACTGAGCAACTAGGCAGTATTAATGCTCTAAAAGAGGTTGCCCCTCCCCTGCATTTACACAGCCAAGCCGTTGACAGGGTTACTTACCTTCAGCGACCCGATTTAGGCCGCAAACTTGATGAAAATGGTAGGCAAGTACTTCTCAGCTATATGAATAAACAAAAGCACACTGCGCAGGCTAAATACGATTTAGCGATTGTAGTGGTTGATGGACTTTCGTCGTTGGCGGTACAAAAAAATGCATACCCATTTATAACAGAGCTATTAACGCACCTTACAACAGACAAGCAATTTAAAATTGCTCCCATTACTTTGGTTGAGCAAGGGCGAGTAGCGATTGGCGACGATATAGGTGAGTTGCTAAATGCGCAGGTGGTTATGGTGTTAATAGGAGAGCGCCCAGGACTTAGTTCGCCAGATAGCCTTGGCTTGTATTTAACATGGGAGCCCAAAACAGGACTTAACGATGCATGTCGTAATTGCATATCGAATATTCGCCCTGCAGGCCTACCTTATACAGAAGCGGCGAGACGCGCACTGTACTTATTACGTGAAGCTAAAAAACTAAAACTAACTGGGGTTAATTTAAAAGACCGCACACAAGATGATGTAATTGAGCATCAGGTTTCAACCACTAACTTTTTAATTGCTGAATAATTTTAATTAAAAACACATGAAATAAAAAATAAAAACTAAACATCAACGGAGAAAGGTTATGTCTACTAATAATAATACAGAGTACCTTGCTAAAAGACAGTTAAAACGGGGTACTGCGGGGTGGTTATTGCTCGCAGGTTTGGGTGTGTCGTATGTAATATCGGGTGACTTTGCAGGCTGGAACTTTGGTATCGCCGAAGCCGGTTGGGGTGGTTTTGCCATTGCTGCAGTATTAATGGCGGTTATGTATTTAGCGCTTGTACTATCGCTTGCTGAAATGTCAGCTGCAATACCTGCTGCAGGCGGTGGTTATAGTTTTGCGCGTCAAGCTATGGGGCCAGCGGGAGGCTATTTAACCGGGCTTGCCGTATTAATTGAATATGCCTTAGCGCCCGCTGCTATTGTTATTTTTATAGGCTCGGCAGTTGAAGTCCTCACCGGGTTTAATGGTCCATGGGTATATGCATTATTTTACTTACTATTTGTAGGAATTCATTTAGCGGGCGTAGGAGAAGCGCTAAAAGTAATGATGGTAATAAGTGGTTTAGCGGTATTAGCTATTATTGCAACGGCTTTTGTTTTAATCACAAATTTTGATGCATCACGCTTATTTGACGTCCCCGTAACCGATGCAGTGGGAGCTAGTGAGTTTTTACCTTTAGGTTGGTACGGGGTTTGGGCTGCATTACCGTTTGCCATGTGGTTATTTTTAGCAGTTGAAGGTGTACCGCTTGCTGCTGAAGAAGCAAAAGATCCCGCTAGAGATGTGCCAAAAGGCATTATTGGTGCAATGATCTTTTTGTTATTTACTGCTTTTTTAGTTGTTGTTTTAGTACCTGGTGCTGGCGGTGCTGCTGCAATGGGGGCAAGTGCTGTGCCTTTAGTTGATGCATTAAATGCATCGGGTAGTGAGGGCTTAGCAACCGTTGTAAATATATTAGGGCTTGCGGGTTTAGTTGCTTCGTTTTTCTCTATTATTTATGGTTATAGTCGCTTAGTGTTTGCTTTATCTAGAGCCGGTTATTTACCTCGTTCGTTGTCTATTACGACTAATCGCAAAGTGCCAGCACGTGCGTTGATTGTACCGGCAGTATTTGGCTTTTTAGTATCACTCAGTGGTGAGGGTGACTTAATACTTGCAATGGCAGTAGTAGGTGCAACGCTCTCGTATGCATTAATGGCGCTGAGCCATATTTTACTTCGCGTTAAACAACCTGATTTACCTCGCCCGTACAAAACTCCAGGTGGCGTAGTTACGTCAAGTATTGCTTTAGTACTTTCGCTTATAGCATTAACGGGTGTGTATGCGTTTGACCCTCGTGCATTTTTATACACTATGGTGCTGTTTATTGTGGGCGCCGCATATTACTTTGGCTATAGCTCAAAACACTTAGTTGCTAAAAGCGCTGATGAAGAGTTTGCAATGTTGGCAAATGCAGAATCTGATTTAGAAATGGCTAAGTAGGTATTAATAGTTATTAAATATAAGTGAGGCTACCCCTCACTCATATTTTTATACGTACAATACGATGTAAAAATGGTGCCTGCATGTAGGCATCAAGTCCCTTCTATACTTTATTAATACCGTTTAAAACTAAAACTTTATGTTGCCGCGTAGCGCTTTGTTTTGCCCGTGTTTAGTTTTTTTATCCATGCGCTTTCGCTGTGAATTACGGCTGGGCTTGGTGGCACGACGCGCTTTATTAACAACGGTAGCACTAAGTATTAAATCTTTTAAGCGCTTAAGGGCATCTTCTCGGTTTAGCTCTTGAGTACGATGGCTTTGCGCTTTAATTATTAAAACGCCTTCTTTGGTAATTCTTGTATCATTTAAGGCTAGCAAACGCTCTTTATAAAAATCAGGTAATTTAGAGCGGTTAATATCAAAGCGTAAATGAATTGCACTTGCGACTTTGTTAACATTTTGACCACCGGCACCTTGCGAACGAATAGCCGTTAGCTCTAGTTCCCATTCATCGATAGTGACAGTATTTGAAATTGTTAACATTGTGTTCAGCTCTATTTGTCAAAAATGTATTATATCATCAGTACATTAGCTTGTGGTGAATGAACTAAATTCTTAGAACTTAAATAAATTCTCATAAATTGTACTATAAAATCAGCCAATATATTATTTTGTGTTGGCAAGTGTTGCTTATTAGTTTCTAATTGGCACAACTTTAATACTAGGAAATGCTCAATGAAAAAAATACTTGTATCACTTAGCTTATTAGCAATGAGTTTCTCAAGCCTTGCAGTAGATATTAACGAAGGTCAACTTCAAAGCTATATGAAAGCACTGCCAGCTGTAACGAGCTGGGCAAGCAGCCAAGAGTCTTTAAAAGACTTAGACTTAGCAAGTATGTTAGGTGGTTCTGCAGATCAAAGTGTTGACGAACAAAGCTCTTTAGCTAATAGCGCACTAAGCATGATTAAAGAGCAAGACCTATACAAAAGCTTCGCGGGTGTTACAGGCCGCTACGGCTTTACACCAGAGCAACTAGTAACTGTAGGTTCTGAAGTATCAATGGCTTATATCGAAAACCTTAAATCGGGTTTATCTGCTGATAATCAAGAAACAGCGAATAAAGTAATGGGCGGTTTTCAAAGCATGAAAAGTGCTAAAGATAAAGGCGCTAGCTCGTTAATGGGTTCGTTTGGTAAATCGTCAAGCGCAGCTGAGGAGTCTACAGAGTCTTTAGTAAGCGAAAGCAACCTTGAACTTGTCAGCGAATACATGCCACAACTACAAAAGCTTTTTGCACTTCTATAAGTTTTATTGTTTTATAAAAAGGTGGCTTTTGCCGCCTTTTTTAATGCCTAATTTTTATATGACTTAGATAAATTACAATATTTTATAAGTAATACTGACCGGGACTATATGCAAAAACGGGGGAGTAAATTATTACTCCCCCGTTTTTATTTAGCGTACAGATTATTTAAGATCGAATCTATCGGCATTCATTACTTTTACCCATGCGTTTACAAAGTCATGTACAAAGCGCTCTTTGTTGTCGTCTTGTGCATAAAACTCAGCAAGTGCGCGCAATATAGAGTTTGATCCAAATACTAAATCAACGCGTGTTGCAGTCCATTTAGTAGTGCCACTTTTACGGTCTACTATATTGTATAAACCTTTTTGAGTTGGCTCCCAACGGTTTGACATGTCAGTTAAGTTTACAAAGAAGTCGTTGGTTAATGAGCCTACGCTATTTGTAAATACGCCGTGTTCGCTGCCAGCATAGTTAGTACCTAGTACTCGCATACCACCAATAAGTACCGACATTTCTGGTGCACTTAATCCCATTAATTGGCTGCGCTCTAGTAATAACTCTTCCGCTGACACTGCGTAATCTTTTTTCAGCCAGTTTCTAAAACCATCGTGTATTGGTTCTAGTACATCAAACGATTCTGCATCAGTCATTTCGTCTGTTGCATCTCCACGTCCTGGAGCAAACGGCACGTTTACATCAACACCGGCTTGTTTTGCAGCTTGTTCTACGGCTGCTGTACCACCTAAAACAATTAAGTCGGCGATGCTAACAGGTTTACTCAAGCCAGCCTGCACTTTTTCAAGCGCACTAAGTACTGATGTTAAACGTTCTGGCTCATTACCTTGCCAATCTTTTTGCGGTGCTAAACGAATGCGTGCACCATTTGCGCCGCCACGTTTATCAGAACCACGATAAGTACGTGCGCTATCCCAAGCTGTATTTATTAAATCAGCGGCACTAACACCACAATTTAATAATGTTGTTTTTAGATTGCTAATTTCGTCGTCTGTTAATGTGTAATCAACGGTTGGAATTGGATCTTGCCAAATTAAGTCTTCGCTTGGTACGTCAGCACCTAAGTAACATGATTTAGGGCCTAAATCGCGGTGAGTTAGTTTAAACCAGGCACGTGCAAACACGTCTGAAAAGTAGTCAAAGTCGTTATAAAAACGCTCAATAATTTTACGGTACGTTGGGTCCACTTTCATGGCCATATCAGCATCTGTCATCATTGGGTTTAAACGAATTGATGAATCTTCTACATCGACAGGTTTGTCTTCTTCTTTAATATTAATAGGCTCCCACTGATGAGCGCCTGCTGGGCTTTTAGTGAGTTCCCATTCGTAGGTTAATAAAAGCTTACAGTATTCGTTGTCCCATTGTGTTGGGTGCGTAGTCCATGCGCCCTCTACACCTGATGTAACTGTATCGCGGCCAATCCCACGTGTTGTAGTGTTATTCCAACCAAGGCCTTGCTCGTGTACGTCAGCAGCTTCTGGCTCTGGGCCTAAGTTTTCTGCTTTGCCATTACCATGTGCTTTACCTACTGTGTGCCCGCCTACCGTTAATGCAGCGGTTTCTTCGTCATCCATTGCCATACGCGCAAAAGTTTCGCGAATTTGGGCCGCTGTTTTAAGCGGATCAGGAATACCATTTACACCTTCAGGGTTTACATAAATTAAGCCCATTTGTACTGCGGCTAATGGATTTTCCATGGTGTCTGGTTTATCTACACTTTCGTAACGACCGTCACTTGGCGCTAACCATTCTTTTTCAGCTCCCCAGTAAACGTCTTTTTCAGGATGCCAAATATCTTCTCGGCCGCCGGCAAAACCAAAGGTTTTTAAACCCATTGATTCGTATGCCATGTTGCCCGCTAAAATAATTAAGTCGGCCCATGAAAGCTTGTTACCGTATTTTTTCTTTATTGGCCAAAGTAAACGGCGCGCTTTGTCGAGGTTACCGTTGTCTGGCCATGAATTTAGTGGCGCAAAACGTTGATTACCTGTACCACCGCCCCCTCTACCATCGGCCAAACGGTATGAACCCGCTGAGTGCCATGCTAAACGAATCATTAAACCGCCGTAATGTCCCCAATCGGCTGGCCACCAATCTTGGCTATCGGTCATTAAGCTTTTTACGTCTGTTTTTAGCGCGTCAAGATCGATTGATTTAAATGCTTCAGCGTAATTAAAGTCGCTATTGTATGGATTTGATTTGGTGTCGTGCTGATGAAGAATGTCTAAGTTTAGGGCATTTGGCCACCAATCAGTATTGGGATTAGACGTTTTAGTATTACTGCCGTGCATGACCGGACATTGGCCTGCTTTAGGGTTGCTCATTCTGGAATCCTTATAATAGAAAAGTAAAATACTTAATCAATCAGTATTGTTGCTTATGTATTTATAACTTTTTAAAAAGTAACGGTTATTTTTATTTAATCGGCTTACTTATTATTTAGTGTGCCTGCCTAAACACTTACGTATCCTTAATATAGGCGCATAAATTATGCTACGCCAGCCTCAACATACTATTTAAAACGATTGCTCCAATTTATATTTTTGATTGGCCTTTTGCTAATGATGTATTTAACAATAGCTTTGTAATTACGTTCAAAATAATAGTAAAAATAAATTTGATGACGCTCGTATAAGGTATTACGTAAGATAAAAAAACAAATTAGTGAATTAACCTTAACCTTTTTACTAGACCTGTGATCGAATTGAAAAATTTCGGCGTAATGGTATGTGAAGGGTTTGAAAGTGGCTTTAATTTATTTAAAGCGCACATTGGAATACCCCCCTTCACCATGAAATTGTAGTTATATAGTTATAATTATAATTATAAAGGTGCATTACTTAAGCCCAATGCACCTTTACTTTATAAACCGAATACTTTGAGTATTCTTATATTTTTAACTAATTGAATTGAATTAAGTATTTGTTCATAAAGATTCAGTTAGTATGAAGTTGTTCTCCTGTGAATCCCTACGACATATTGTTGTTTTAAGCAGTTTTTGCCAGCTCATATTGAGCTGGTTTTTTTTTGCCTATTTTTTCTTAAAACCAACTAAGTATTAGAAAAATGCTCATGCTTTAACCTGTTATTGCTAAGCTCACTAGGCTAAAAAATTCTTACAACTATTACTCCTATCTAAATTAGGTCAATTTTAATCCTGAAAAGTCAACGCGCCCTAGTGCCATTCAGCCCTGCATGTTAAAGTTATTACAGTAATTAATTTAATTAGGCGTACCGATGCGTTATTACCTATCTACACTTTTTGTTTGTTTAACTTTTTTTTCGGGCATAGTAAATTCTGCTGAACAAAAACCAGCAGCCCCTACAGCACAACAAGAGCAACAAGCCCTCAAACAACTTAAAGAGTCTATGTTTAAACCGCTAATGGAGCGCTACATACTCGACGAGCTAAAAGCCGTAAGGCAAGATCAACAAAAACTCCGTGAGGATGTAACTAAGCAAGTTACTCATGCACAGCTTGATACTGCAGATCGCGCATTAACATACACTACCGATACTATTAATAATGTATTTTTTATAATTACCGCTACGGCTTCTATTTTGGTTTTAGTGGGCTGGAACTCACTACGCGATGTTAAAAACAAAGTAGAAGATATTGTAAATACACGTGTAAGTGTAATTACTGACGAGTATGAAGACCGATTAAAAATTCTTGAAGAAAAACTACGCGTACGCTCAGAAGAAATACTCAGTAACCAAGAGCGCATATCAGTTACCAACGAGGTTCATTCGTTATGGATGCGCGCCAATTTAGAAAGTGATTTTGCTAATAAAATTGAAATATTTGATGAGATTTTAAAACGCAAACCAGAGGATGTTGAAGCCATTGCTTATAAGGCCGATGCGTTATTAGAAATAAATGAAACAGCACAAGCCATTGAGTTGTGTAATCAAGCCATTGATATAGATAGTGTCTATGGTTATGCCTATTGGCAACGAGCATGTGCTTATGCGCTAACACATAAGCATGCAGATGCATTAGCCGACATCAAAATGGCACTTGAATACTCTCCAAACTTACGTAATGAGCTATTACATGAGAGCGCATTTGCAAGCTTACATGACAACGACAGCTTTAATACGATAGTAGCTGGTGAAGTTGTTTAAGCACTCGGTATTTGGCCTGTATGATTAGGCGCAACATCATAAAAAAGGGCCTTGGCCCTTTTTTTGTTTTTAAAGGTTATGTTTGTTGGGTAATACCAACCTGCATAAATTTTTGATCAATTTAACGAATTAAATTGCACTATAACGTCGTTAAAAATTTTTTATTTAGAACAACTAGATACAAAAATTTTTGCCTAGTTCTAGCGTAATTTTCTTAACGTTAAATAGACCCCATATATAAGCAGATTGGTATAATTAGAAGCTTTACTGCGCTCTACAAACTCTGCTCTACCGTAGAGTTAAGACCTAAAGCGATTAATTCACAAAGAGGTTTAGAGACGCTGCGCTTTTAGAGTAGTTAGCTTAAGTAATTAGAAGCTGTGCTTCTCGCGCGAGCAAGCTTAGCGCCTACGTAGAAAACTTAACGCGGTGGTTAAAATTCACTTGTAGACGCGCTGCTTACGGGCGTTTAAAAACGTAGTTTTTAGGATGGGTGATTAAGTAATTAGAAGCTGCGCTTCTCGCGCGAGCAAGCTCTGCGCCTACGTGGAAAACTTAACGCGGTGGCTAAAATTCACTTGTAGACGCGCTGCTTGCGGGCGTTAAAAAACGCAGTTTTTAGATGGTTGAATTAATACCAACCCGCAATAATACTTAATCATTTTTAGGGGCTAAACGTGTCACTACCTGCGTTAAAAAATTCTCATTTAGAACAACTAAATAGCGAATTTTTTGCCTAGCTATCAACACGTTTTTCCATCCTCAAAATAGATCACTTAATTAAGCGAATTGGTATAAGTAATTAGAAGCTGCTACCCATTTTCTTCAGGCATAAAAAAAGCCGCATAAAATGCGGCTTTGGAGGTTTAGTCTCACTTCACTTTGGGCGTGTCTCCAAAACTTAGTGAATACGTTACCAAGGAACTGTTATGTGTTATTTAAGCTATTGACTCTAATGCAATTTTAACCATTTCGTTAAACGTGCTTTGACGCTCATCAGCAGGTGTTGCTTCGCCAGTGATTACGTGGTCACTTACTGTAAATAATGCCATTGCGTTTGCGCCGTATTCAGCTGCAACGCCGTATAAGCCTGCTGTTTCCATATCTACTGCTAGCATGCCTAACTTGTCTAAGTCTTTATAGAACGAATCATCTGCTTGATAGAATGTGTCTGTCGTAAATACGTTACCTACTTTTGCTTTAATTCCTAGCTCTTTAGCAGCGTTTACGCCGTTTAAAAGTAGGTCAAAGTTAGCAATAGCAGCAAAATCGTAGCCACGTACGCGTGCACGGTTTACGTTTGAATCTGTGCTTGCACCTTGTGCAAAAATTACGTCACGAATTTTGATATCTGTGCCAATACCGCCACACGTACCAATACGTATAATATTTTTAACGCCAAAGCTTACAATTAGCTCACGTGCATAAATAGACATTGATGGGATGCCCATGCCTGAACCCATGATACTTACTGGCTTACCTTTGTAAGTACCAGTGAAACCGTACATGTTACGAACGCCTGTAACTTGTACTGCATCATCTAAAAAGTTTTCAGCAATATATTGCGCACGTAGCGGATCGCCTGGCATTAATACTGTTTCGGCGAAATCACCAACGTTTGCACTGATATGCGGAGTACTCATTAATTGTTTTCCTTTTTATTTGGCGTTTTTAGCTCATTTAAAAAGCTGTCGCCGTAATCAAGCGCAGATAAACCAAACCACTGTGCCAGTGTTTGACCTATATCTGCAAAACTGTTGCGTTCACCTAATGGTGTGTTACTCATACCTGGTTGGTATGCAATAACAGGTACGTATTCACGAGTGTGCTCAGAGCCTGGAAAGGTTGGGTCACAGCCATGATCTGCAGTGATCATTAATACGTCATCTGCTTTTAACTGATTTAGTATAGTTGGTAAATAGTCATCAAATTCTTTTAATGCTTTTGCGTATCCTACTGGATTACGGCGATGACCAAATTTTTCATCAAAATCAACTAGGTTAGTAAAGATTAAGCTACGATCTGGCGCGCTTTCCATTACTTCGCTGGTTTTTTCTAGCAAGTTCATAAGTCCAGGTGCTTTATGCTTTTGGGTTATGCCCTGATGCGCGTAAATATCTGAAATTTTACCAATACTAATTACTTCGCCGCCGTCTTTTGCTAGTACATCTAGCAATGTTGGTGCTGGCGGAAGTACTGAATAGTCACGACGATTACCCGTTCGAGCAAAGTCTTGGCTATTTGAACCCAAAAATGGCCGCGCAATCACTCGTCCTATATTCAGTTCATCAAGTAGCGCCCGTGCGATTTCGCAAACTTGATAAAGCTTCTCTAGGCCGAATGACTCTTCATGCGCGGCTATTTGAAACACGCTATCAGCTGAGGTGTAACAGATTGGTTTACCTGTTTTTACGTGCTCTTCACCTAGCTGTTCTAAAATGGTAGTTCCTGATGCATGGCAATTGCCTAATATGTCAGGAATACCTGTACGAGCAATAAACTCGTCTATAAATTCTTGTGGGAAACTTGGCTGTGTTTTTGGGAAATATCCCCAATCAAATAACACAGGTACGCCTGCCATTTCCCAATGACCTGATGGCGTGTCTTTTCCGCTAGAGATTTCTTTAGCGTAACCCCATGCACCTTGAGGAGCTTGGCGGTCTGAAATTAAACACGGTTCGCCACCGGCAGCTTCGCATGCATCCACTAACCCAAGTTTTGATAGGTTAGGAAGCGACAGCGCACTGCCTGTTTCGTCGTAATATGCTTTTAGTAAGTGAGCGAATGTATTAGCCCCAAGATCGCCGAATTTATCTGCATCTGGTGCTGCACCGATTCCTAGGCTATCTGCCATTAAAATAATTGCTCTTGCCATTTTGACCTCACTTTGATTCTAGGTGGTTACTTTATCCGCTGATCGAATTTTCCGTACAGGACAAAAGTCCTGTTTCATAAAACCTAAACATTATAAATTTGCACCCTTGAGCGAAGCAAAAGAGATTAATCGTGTCTTTTTTGCTATTGTGATCTACCAACAATATATCTTTCTGTGTGGATGAGAACTTTAGTGACACGAACTACTATTATAGCCATTGCAGGCGCATCAGCGTCGGGCAAATCTCTTTTTAGCCAAACAATTTACAATGAATTGGTTAATGAGCTTGAACCAGGCGCTATCGCCATTATTGAAGAAGATGCTTATTACAAGGATCAGTCGCATTTGCCGATGGCTCATCGTACGCAAACAAATTACGACCATCCAGATGCATTTGAACACGCATTAATGCTTGAGCATTTAACGCAACTTCGTTGTGGTAACTCAGTAGAAGTACCAACGTATGATTATGCACAGCACACGCGTAGCGCAACCACACGCCGAGTGCCAGCTGCTAAAATACTCATTGTTGAAGGTATTTTACTATTGAGTGATAAAGCGCTTAATAAAGAATTTGATATTAAGGTGTTTATAGACACACCTTTAGATATTTGTTTAATGCGTCGTATGCAACGTGATATGGAGCAACGAGGCAGAACATTACAATCTGTTGTTGAGCAATATCAGGCAACTGTTAGACCGATGTTTTATCAATTCATTGAGCCTTCTAAACATAACGCTGATTTAGTTGTGACTCGAGGCGGCATGAACCGCGTTGCGATTGATATAATAAAAAGTAAAATTAAATATTTACTACAAGAATAACAACGGGAAACATTTGTATGACAACATTTATGAGCTTAGTAGGCATGTGTGTGCTACTAAGCATTGCCTTTGCTGCGTCAACTAATCGCAAGGCAATTAATTTAAGAACCGTTGGTATAGCATTTGCGATGCAAATTGTTATTGGTGGTTTTGTACTGTTTTTCGAAGCAGGTAAAAATGTGTTAACTAGCATGTCATCAGCCGTTTCATCGGTTATTGGTTATGCAAACGACGGTATTGGATTTTTATTTGGTCCACTTGCCTCACAAGACACATTAGGTTTTATTTTTGCGATTCAAGTTTTGCCGGTTATCGTGTTTTTCTCAGCACTTGTTGCTGTGTTATATCACCTTGGCATTATGGATTGGATAATTAGGATTTTAGGCGGCGGTTTACAAAAATTATTGAAGACCTCGCGCACAGAATCGCTTTCAGCAACTGCAAATATTTTTGTAGGCCAAACTGAAGCCCCGTTAATAGTTAAACCTTTTATTGCAACAATGACTAAATCAGAGTTGTTTGCAGTTATGGTAGGTGGCCTAGCCACGGTAGCAGGCTCTGTAATGGCCGGTTACGTAATTATTGGCGTAGATCTTAAGTATCTTATTGCTGCGAGCTTTATGGCTGCACCAGGTGGTTTCTTAATGGCCAAGATGATTGTGCCAGAAACTGAAACGCCTAGAGATAACTTAGCTGATTTAGATTTAGATGACGAAGATAAGCCTGTAAATGTAATTGATGCAGCTGCATCAGGTGCTGCAAACGGTATGCATTTAGCACTTAATGTAGGTGCAATGTTACTTGCTTTTGTAGCGCTAATTGCATTATTAAACGGTTTATTAGGCGGTATTGGCGGGTGGTTTGATTACCCAACATTAACGCTTCAAGAAATATTAGGTTATGTATTTGCTCCAGTTGCATGGTTACTAGGTGTGCCATGGGATGAAGCGATTATAGCCGGCAGCTTTATTGGTCAAAAGATAGTAGTAAACGAGTTTGTTGCTTACTTAGACTTTATAAATTATCGCGATACGTTAAGCGCGCACACACAAGCAATCGTTACTTTTGCTTTATGTGGGTTTGCTAACTTATCATCGATAGCCATTTTACTAGGTGGGTTAGGCGGTATGGCGCCTAGTCGGCGGAAGGATATCGCACGCTTAGGGCTCAGAGCAGTGTTAGCCGGATCTATGGCTAACCTTATGAGCGCAGCAATTGCTGGGTTTTTCCTCTCGCTAGCTTAGAAACTTATTGAGATGAACACCGGTGTTGCAAAACAAGAGGATAGCGCTTTAAGGGGTTAAAGCTCTATCTGACTTGAACGATACTTCACCAAGGGCCGCAAGGCCCTTTTATCGTTTTAGGCCTTAATTTTTAGCCTCATCTACTTCAAATCTCAAGCCACTTATCTATTTAGCCTCCTTTATAGTTATACATAACTCAAATAAACCAATATCTTAGTAACAAGTTCACATAAATAATTTTTGTGTTTTTCATATTTTCAGCCACACTTATTATTACTTAAGCTAACCGAATGACGATTCGCTATTGTGAAATATATTCTTTATTCTCTTTTTTTAATTTGCTCTGCGTATGCTCAAGCAAAGGAAGCCCTGCTTGTTGTTACAGAGTTAGCACCACCAAACCAAGTATTGATTAATGGCGAGGTAGCAGGTGAAGGTACTCAGTTTATTAGAGATATATTTGCTGAGGCTGATCTCACACCTAACATTCAAATGTATCCTTGGGCACGTGCTTATAAAATTGCAGATGAGTTAAAAAACACCTTTATATACAGCCTTGCACGCACTGTAGAGCGAGAAAATAAATTTTATTGGATAGGACCTGTCGGACGTTTTGAACTAGGCTTTATTGGCCTATCAGAGCGAGATGATCTTATTATAAACACTACTGAACAAGCAAAAGTGTATAAAATTGCAATGCAACGCAATGACTTTTCAACACAAACCCTCACGAAACTTGGATTTGAAGTTGTTTTAACCTCTGACATTCAAAAATCATACTCTTTACTATTAGCTAAAAAAGTAGATTTAATTGTAGACGATCCTTTATATATGCAGCAGATGAGCGACTATTTAAAGCTTGAACCAGCACACTTAAAGTTTATTTATAAAATAGATGAGCTAACAATTGATGCTTATTTAGCTGCGAATAAAAAAACAGATATGCATTTAATAGAAGCACTGCAAGCTGCATTTTTAAAAATAAAGCAAAATAAAGGGCTGCCTTATGAAAGATAAATCATTGAAGGTAAGTATGCTTATAGGCGGCAAAATCATCTTTCATTTTTAACTTTTTATATTCTTTGTTAAATCGCTTTATGACACGCACAACTACTTACTTATTAAATGCGATGCAATTGCTAGCAAGCGCACAAAGATATAATTTTTACAGCCTTTCAGCACCTTCCCCACTTTATAGTCAAAGGTTCCAGCTGATGCATTATTGTCATTATGAGCCCAAAATTAGATCTATTTTTCTTTTTAAAAACAAATCCATATATTGTTTTCGCCCGCTTTAAAACCAATTTTATATACGCCTAGAACTGAATTTTTTTTCGGCTTAAAATTTAGACCGCATACTTAATGGAATTGGTATAACTTGCTTATTAGCTTTGAGCTTATAAAAGAAGGTTTTACTAGATGCTAGCGGCTGACCCCAATTAAATAGAGGGTCACGTTCGATGTTTTTAATTATTGAAACAATGCCAAAGTAAGGGGCTTTTAAACTAAGTTATAAGCACGCTTCCAAAGTAGCAATTTAAACTCGCAGGTTATATCAATAGCTGTGCAAATACCTTTTACAATATTGAGAGTACTACTAACAAGCTGGTCTTTGTCGTTTTGAATTTGTTGTTTTGAAATTATAAGGGAGAAATGTTCGGTATAAATTACAAGCTTAAACTCACTTGCATTAGCGCAATGACTTAGAAGAATAGAAAAACGAATATTAGGAGGGCTAAATAATAGCAATATCATTTAGTTAATTTACATTGATAATGGGCGTTGCTTGGTTTGAGTCAAATTTCAGACACAAAAAAAGCGCCTTAAGCGCTTTTTTTTCATTTTACTTAAAAAGTAAAATTATACAGCTGTGATGTTATCAGCTTGTGGACCTTTTTGACCTTGTGAAAGAGTAAACTCTACACGTTGGCCTTCAGCTAAAGTTTTGAAACCTTCGCTTTTGATTGCTGAGAAATGTGCGAAAACGTCTGGGCCATTTTCTTGCTCGATGAAACCAAAACCTTTAGACTCGTTAAACCACTTAACTGTACCTGATACGATGTTAGACATTGTAATATCCTGAAATAAAAATAAAAATATGCTCATAAGAGCGGGTGTAGCAAAAAATGAGATGGTACTTTAAAAACTTCAGGACGGTACTACAAGTATTACTTATATCGAAATGGAGATTTATAGCTTACATGCTTTCTTTCTAGCTGCGGCCCACTATATAGAGTTTAAATAATATGTCAAGTACACATTTATGATCAGAATGATAAACAACCAAAACAGCTATCATTGGTTATTAAAATTCAAATTCTAATGCGAGCCTAAAACTATGGTTTTTTTCTGATTGGCTTATCTCAGTGATGAAACCCGCTTCCCATTTTAATTGCTTTTGCCCATCAAAGCGCTGTAAACCTATAAAGCCAGGCCCTATACCAATAAAGTCTTCACCTAGGTAAACCTCTATAGAAGGCTGGAAAGCAGAGCGATATCGATAGCGATATTGTGCTCTAAACTCACTTTCCCATTCGTTTTTAATGTCTTGCCCCCACTCATAAACCAAAAAAGCATTTAGCGTAAGACTTGTTTTTCCAAATTCTTTTTCGATCACAAAACCCGAGGTTGCCTCATACACATCTTCGTTATGTTTTTTTTCAAGCTCAAACAACGCGCCCCAATCAGCCCATAATTTACCTTGTTCAATTAATTGCCAACGTAGCTCAAGCTCATAAGCTTCTAATCCAAAGTCGCCGTTGTCGTCTCGCTCACCAACTAAATAGCCTTCGAGTGCCATTGTATCGTTAATAGCACCGCCACCACCCAAACGCTGCGCTAGTATGTTGCCACTATCTGTTTGGTGCGACACTAATCGCCACTCAAATTCACGCTCAAAAGGCAAAACATAGGGGTGATATACCTTATCAACAACAATACCATCAGCATTCGCTTGGGTTGGAAGTAACAACACACAAAAAGCGGTAAAACTAAGTGCTAAATATAAGTTGAGTGCTTTCATACACGTTCCTTAGTTATTGAAGCCGGAATAACATAACAAAGTAATAAAAATAACACGCTGCTTGTACTATATATAAGTACACTCATTAAATCAGGAGTGGCCTCGTAACCAACAAGAGCACGCAATACGCGGCCTAGCTCAGAGTTTTCGCTTAATACATCGCGTAAATCCCACACTGTTGAGGTGTTTGTAATTAAATCTATTTGGCTTGCCAAATCCAATGCAACTAATAACTTAGCCGCGCTGTTAAAAGCAAGCAAAGTAAAAAGCGGGTACATACCAAAACGGTGCTTAATTGCATTCATTAAAAAGTACAGCAATACGCTAAAACTTAAACAAATTCCAACACCTAATAAAGTGCCAATAAATAAGCTTTGCCCTGCATCACTATTTTGCCAAAAACTGGTGAGGTAAATAATATAATGGCTTAAATAGAGCGTTATTGTGCTTATAACTGCGATATAAAATGCCGCTGACTTTTGCTTTAGTGCAAATACCAATACAGCAATAAATATAGTGATACATAGCCCTATTTGTGAGTACTCTAACCCTTGGTGTTCAAACCACTGGCTCACCCACGACGCACTTTGCATGTACAAAAACGACATTACCGCGCCTATTAATAAAGCAGAATATATTCGCAAAGAGCTCTGTTTTTTAACTACTTGTAGTAATACTAATAAAATAGCCACAGGTAGTAATTGGTTAAGGCTCATGACTAAACTAGTTATTAGCATGCTGCGCCCCTTCATCGCTAACTATAACAACGCCCCTTGCTGTATTTGGCGAAAACTCACCAAAAAACTCGTAATGCCCTTTACTTAGCGGTCCTATATAAATAATGCTTTTACGATTTGGGTAGAGTACTTTTTCTCTGTTTAGATCAAAGCTATCAAACTCTTCTGGTGTGCTGTCTTGGTTTTCTATCAATAGTTTTACTTTTTTATTTGCGGGAATAATTATTTGCGAGGGATAAAACAAATGATCTTTTAAAATAATAAGGTACTCTTTACTCGCCGCGTTAAACGACAAAAATAGCAAACAACAAAGACATTGATTGAATAAACGTTTAGTCACTTTTTACTCCTGTAAAAGTAACCTTAACGGTTAATCCACCTAAAGAGCTATTCGCTAAATGAATTTTTGCGTCATAAATAGCAATAATGTGTTGAACAATCGCCATACCTAAACCGGCACCTTGCTCGCCTGATGGATGTTGATCGCCACCTACGCGATAAAAGCGATTAAATATTCGGTCTTTTTGCTCTTCAGTCATCCCCGCACCAGAATCATCAATTTGCCAACTATAGTCATTATTACTTGATGCTAATTTAATTATAATTTGACCGTTACTAGGTGTGTATTTAATCGCATTACTGAGCAAGTTAGAGATAAGGGTCGTTAATGTAAACTCATCACCATTAATTACAAAATCATCGCCTTCGAGGCTAATCGTTTGGTTTTTTTCGTCTATTTTATCGTATTGCTCCGACACGGCTTGTTGGGTAATGGTTAGCAATGATTGCTCGCTAAACTGCTTCTGCCATTGCTCAGGCTGGGTGCGCCCTAAAATTAGCATTTGTTCAACAATATTACTTAAGCGGTTAATGCCCTGCGACATGGCTTGTAATTCTTGATGGTCTTGCAGATTACTTTGTTTATTAGCCAAATTATGTACATTAATTTTTAAGCTACTGAGCGGGGTACGTAATTCGTGAGCTGCATCTGAGGCAAAAAAGCGCTCTCGTAAGTAAGCGGTTTCTACGCGTTTAAATAAGTCGTTTAAACGATTAATAACCGGTTTAATTTCTTCGTCGGTTACTTGCCAGTTAATTGGCGTAAAGTCGTTAGCTTGGCGAGACGCCAACTGCTTAGATAATCGGGTAAGAGGGGCTAATGCGTATTTAACAAAAAAGCTAATAAAAATAGCAAGCAGAGGGACTGCCCATAGCATAGGTAACATTGCAGATAAAATAACGGCTTCAGCTAATTCAAAACGCTTTGCCATAGGTTCAGCAACAATGACTTTACGGGTGTTTTTACTCATCACAAATACCCGCATACGCTGCCCTGCTACATTGGCTGTTTGAAAGCCCTCGCTAAAACTAATTTGGTTATTCGTTAAACTCGATGAGCCACTAAGTAAATTATTATTTTGCCAAATTTGATACAACAACTGAGCGCTATTATTACTTACTTGTACTGCATCTGTGCTTAGTACCAATGGTTGCTCAATTAAAACGCCAGCCACTATTTTAAGTTCATTATCAAGCAAGTTTTCGCCGTGGTGCATGCTTTTTTGATAGCCTTTTACTAATGCTAAAAAGCAAGTTAGCACCATCATTGAAAGTAAAATTAAGGTCAGGCGTTTACGAATAGACATTTTCAACCTCGAAAGATAAACACACCCTAACGCTTACCAACTACGTAGCCAATGCCACGTAAGGTTTTAATAAAATCGCTAGGGAATTTTTTACGAAGATGATGAATATGGACCTCTATGGCATTAGAGCCAACTTCTTCACCCCATTGGTAAAGTTTATTTTCGAGTTGTTGTTTTGATTGCACCCTTCCCTGATTTTCCATCAGCGCTTTTAAAAGCATGTATTCTTTCCGCGGTAGTGTAAGTGACTGCCCACTTTGTGTAACTGTATGAGCAGATGTATCCATTACTACATCACCACAGCGCAATAAGCTTGATTGTGTTTGGTTAATGCGCCGACTTGCTACACGTAAACGGGCAAATAGCTCAGCGGGGTCAAACGGCTTTGCAAGGTAATCGTCAGCGCCCATGTCAAGCCCTTGGACTTTGTCGTCAATACTGCTGCGAGCAGTTAAAATAACCACCGGTATTACTTTTTTTTGCGCTTTAATATGCTTTAAAACTTGCGAGCCATCGCCGTCAGGTAATCCTAAATCGAGAATAACAAGCTCAATTTCACCACTAGAAAGGCACTCTAAGGCATGCTTAACTGTGCCACTATGCTCTACACTGTAGCCCTCTTGACGCAAAGAGCGAATAAGCCCTTGCGCCACTAAATGATCATCCTCAACGAGTAATAAATGCATTATGTGTTTATCTTTTTAGTTTTTTATCTACTTTTACCAATAGCTGGCTTATTGATTGTTGGCGATATTCATCTGCTTTTGCACGAGTATCACGAATGCCCGCAGCTTGTGCTACAAGTAGTCGTGCTTTAGCTTGTTTATAATCGCCTTCGTCATACAAATATTCACCGTATAAGTAATTAGTATCAATGCCTTCGAGATTAAAAGCGAGCGCTTGTTTAAATAATTTTTCAGCTTTGTCGTCATCACCAAAACCAATTGGCCAACCAGGTACTTTACTGTAAAGCGTTGCAAGGCTTGCGTAAGCTGAGCCATTTAATGCAGTGCCATCTATTGAGAGTGCATTTTCAAGTGACACTTTTGCCTCTTTTGCCAAACCAAGTGCACCCAAGCCCCCTTTTGCACCTGCAAAGCTAGCTAACACAATTCCATTCCAAATATGTGTTTGTGCTGAGCTTGGGTAGTTTTTAACAAATAACGCGCTTTGCTCACTTAGTTGCGTAAACGCGTCTATTTGCGCATCGTCTTCAAGTTCGTAGTTGGCAATTGCCCACTTTTGTTGAATTGAGGTTAAGTCTTGCGCTTCATCTGCCTGTACTGCGGTCGTAAATACAGCCGTTAATATTAAATATAATGCGAGTGTAAATTTATACATAATTTTGCCCTTGTATGTGTTTGTTAACTTAAAAAGCGTTTGATTTTAGGAAGTTGTTTTGCAATAGCGTTATCAACAACGCTTGGGAATGCGCCATTTATGCGTGCAAATAATTTTTCAGGAAAACCAATAAAGCGCCTTGTTTGGTTCGAACTTATAAGTGCTAATAACTCTTGAGCAACTAATTCTGGCGAGTCCATTTTATTACCGAGCTCTTTATTCATTGCCCGCGCTTTACTGCTATTAATAGAGGTATCTGTTGCTCTTGGTGCTAAATAGGTCACTTTAACGCCTGAACCATTTAACTCACGCGATAACGCTTCACTAAAACCACGTAAACCAAATTTACTGGCGCAATAAAGTGTTTGAAACGGGTAACCAATACTGCCAAACGATGATCCCACGTTAACAATGGTGCCTTTGGTATACTGTAACTGCCCTAAAAATAGCTGGCATAATTTAATAGGCACCGACAAATTAGTAGTCAGCATATTATCTATTTGCTCAGAACTTGTGTGCTCAAGGCTTTGCATCGTATTTACGCCAGCGTTATTAATAAGTAATTTAACGCCACCGAGTTGCTTGGCTTTTATTGCTAAGTTAATGCGTGTTGTATCGTCGGTTAAATCGCCAGTAAATGTTTCACTGTCTGGGCATTCACGGCTCAGTTTTTCAAGAGCTTGCGTATTACGCCCTACAAGCAGTAACGTCCACCCTTTTGCATATAGGGCTTTAGCAATTGCTTGCCCTATTCCGCCTGTTGCACCAGTTAGCACACATAAAGAGCTGCTCATGCCGATTTGCCTTGTGCACTTGCTTTAAAAAACGGTTCATCATCGAGTCCACGAAATATATCGCCGTATAAACGATAAAAGCGCTTTGCACCATGAAGTATGGCTTCTTGATCCGCCTCATCTGTTATTTGGTTCATCAGGTTTTCAAAAAACTTTACATGCTCTATATCAAGCGCGCCGTGAGAGGTTAAATAACTAAATGCTTTTTTAGGTAAGCCCACAGCATTTGCAATGTTTGAAGCCGCGCCATCAGCAAGCGCTATCGAAGTACCTTCAAGTACATGCACCATGCCAAAAAAGCTCAAAGGATTTTTACGTGCAATGGAGTCGTACGCATACGACACCATCATCTCGGTAGCAAATTGTGGCTGACTACACCTCACTGTTTCTTTATCAAAACCACAGGCTGCAATATCGTTAAGTACCCACTCTTGATGGCCTATTTCTTCTTCAATGTATTCTGCGACCGCTTCGCGCAGCCATTCTTGATCGTCAGTTAATCGCGAACCAACCGACATCATTAATGGCACTGTGTGCTTAACATGGTGATACGCTTGTGCTAAAAACGAGGCGTATTCTTCAAGTGATGCTTCGCCTTTAAAAACACGCTGGATAATAGGTGCTGCAAGCAGATAGTTTTGCTCTTGTTTAGTTTGCTCTTTAAGGGTGTTAAAAAAATCACTCATTAATTACTTCTCCAAGTCGGTAAAATTGCTCAAACACAGCATGGTACTGCTTACTTATGGCATCTCGTTTTGGGCGATTATTTGTGGTTAATAATCCTTGTTGCACACTTAATGGGGCAGTTAAACGATGCCATTTTTGAATTCGTGCATAGTCGGGTAGTTGTTTATTAATTGCGTTAATGTATTGCGCTAACGCTGGGTTACTTAGCTTTGAATCGGCATAAATAATGGCGGTTAAAAAAGGTCGACCTTCACCAAACACAACCGCTTGTAAAATACCGCTTTGACTTAGTAATAGTGATTCAGGCCACTCGGCACTGATATTGCGCCCCATGCTGGTAATAATTAGGTTTTTTAAGCGGCCTTTAATAAATAAGGTATTTTGATGCTGATCGACCAGATCGCCGGTTGCATACCACTGGTTTTTGTCGTGAGGTTGATGATTTAAGTAACCTAAAAACAAATCGCCTTTTATAAAAAGCTGGCCATTTTCAATTTTGGTTTGAATATGAGGTAACACAGAGCCTGCACTGTGAAGGTTATCGTTTGTGGGCGTATTTAAACTAACTACAGATGCCGCCTCAGAAAGTCCATAACCTTGGTACACCGGTAAGTTTAAGCTACGCGCTTTAACTATTAGCATTTCGCTGACAAGCGCACCACCTACTGCAATAAACTGTAACGAACTAGGCGGTTGCCACCCTTGCTCTGCAAAAGCGACTAAGCATGCTAATAGTTCAGGCACTAAAATAAGCGTATTTGGCTTAACTTTATCAATAGCAGCTATAAGCTGTGCGGGCTGTTTTAATGTAGTTCCAACAAAGCCTAATTCATTTAACGGCATTAAATGCACTGTACCGCCACTTTTTAAAGGGGCATACACACCGGCTATATTTTCAAGCAATACAGCAAGCGGCAATAAACATAAATGAACAGGGTTTTTAATATTAATTTTATCGCACAGCGATTGCGCTACCTGCATTTGGCTCTTTGTAGATAAACACACGCCTTTTGGTTGCCCAGTCGATCCTGATGTAAACGTTACTTTTTGAGTTTCTGGAAAATAACTGACGGGTTTAGCTGCAACAATTTCGTAAATATATAATGTGTAACACTCAAATAAATTGATTGATGCGGTCGGCTCCCCAAATAAAGGGTTTAGCGTGTCGCTCATAAATACATTAGCGCCGCATTGCGCTAGTACATATTGAGTTTGTTGTTCACTAAAAAAGTGAGCAATTGGCACAGCCACTTTATTAGAAACCGCAGTAGCGGCATCAATAACAAGCCAAGCTGGCGTATTATCGAGCTTATAAGCGACACATTTGCCGTTAAAGCTTTGTAGTATTTTTACTACTTTTTGTATTTGCTGGTTAAACTCATCACCGTTAATTTCACGTGTTAGATCTTTATTATGGGCAATAATTAATGGCGATACTGAATGAGTATTATAGTAGTTCATACATTCACCAATGCGTTTACCAAAGAATTGATATTTGAGTGGTTTTGCTGCATCAAACTATAAAGCATTGGGGTATTTAATACTTGTTGGTGAGCTTGCTCTAGGCTCACAATGCATACTGTTGGTTGGTTGGCGTAATAGCTGCCCCACTTTAATGGGTTCTCAACTACAAAACTGCTCGCAAGTGCAATTTCGGTACACGTAACACCAAGTAAGCGCAATAAAGCACGCACTTTGTTGGTTGCACAAAACACTAAATGTTTTGCCCCCACACTTTGCAGAGCTTCGTTAACAATAATAAAATGTGCAAGTGTTGCTCTTCGATTTGTAGAGCAGAGATTACCAAGTTCAAAAATTTTATTGCGAGAAATACTTTCATCTAAAAAATCTTCAACGGGTGATGCTAAATATTGCTCAATAAACAATGGCGAAGTTGCTTGCCTTAGCCCTAACGTGCACTTTCCTTGCTCGGTAACGTATTGGCAAAGTAGTGGCATAAAAGAAGTAAGCTTAGCGTTATACGCAACTAAAAAACCTTCTTTCACTGTATTTTCGAGATTTTTTCGATGCACATCATCAATACGAGCACTAATAAACTGACTGTTATTTTGTGTTAAATCTAATGATGTAGAAGTGTGGGCTAATTGCATAAGCTCGCTCATTTAAACCTGTTTATATTTCAGGGTTTAAACTTAACGAGTGAAACTTAAAGAAAACTTAAGAAATTTAATTTAAATGAAAAAGCGTCTTAAGTATTAAATCGCGAGGGCCTAGGCAAGCTAAATAGATCAGAATTCAACTAACTAACAAATTGCTATAACAAAACTTCTTTTTTAAATTAAACTTAGGTTAATTATTACCCTAGGGCCTATTTATCTTTCGAGGTTAAATTTGCAGCAGCATGTTTGTTTTTTAGGCAAGGCAGAGCCTATGTAGTGTGGTTATTCCCCATTAATGGGCGATAACGCAGCATAAATACCAAACATGCGCTGCCCTCTGGGTTCTTTCTAGGGACGATTAACTCTTTGTTGCCTGCATGGATGTAGGTAAGGGGCGTGAGCAGGACGCGGAAGCTTTGCTCGGTTTTTACTTATTCTTACATGGATGTAAGCCAGTAGGGTAACGCAGGAGCAGTTACCGAGCCCACTAGGTTACAAACCTCGCGCCGCGATTAAATCGCCCCTAGATAGAACAATTTTTAATCCTGAAAGGTCAACAGGCCCTAGCAGCTTTGTATGCATCACGTTAGTATAGTGTTCTACTTAAGTTACATAACGATAATTTCATGAGCATAAAAACAAACGCGTTAATTTACTTTTTAGCTTTTTGCAGCGGCTTTTGCATAATGGGCATTGAGCTTTTAGGTGGGAGGATTCTTGCCCCCTTTTTTGGCAGTAGCGTGCATATTTGGGGCAGTATAATTACTGTGTTTATGCTTAGTTTATCTTTTGGGTATTTACTTGGTGGTAAACTCAGCACTAAAAATGCATCCCTTACCAAATATGGTTTAATATTTTTAATTGCCAGCATTATGGTTGTTCCTATTACATTATTTTCGCAGCCTATAATGGAATTTATATTTACCCATATTGAAGATAGCCGCTACGGCTCACTCTTAGCGTCAACTGCTTTATTTTTTATACCTACCGTTATTTTAGGCATGATCTCGCCCTACTCTGTGCGCTTACTGGTAACAGATAGCGATAAAAGCGGCCAAGTGGCTGGGCGTTTATACTTTGTAAGTACGCTTGGCAGTGCCCTGGGTACTATTATTACCTCGTTTTACTTTGTGCTCGCGTTTGACGTAAATACAATTATTAGCGCCTTTGCTTTAACACTTGGGGCACTGGGTTTAGTCGCGATTGTTATTAATACCTTGGTTAATAATAAGGGGCTTGCTCATGCTTAAATATTTGCTACTGCCATTAATTGTGTTTTCAGGTTCTGCGTTTAGTAAGGTTATTCATGAAGAACGCTCGCTTTATCGCAATATTATTGTTGAAGAAACGAGCGACTTACGTTGCCTTAAATTTAATACTAAAAGTAGCCAAACAAGCCAAAGTTGCATGTATAAAAGCAATCCCGACAAACTTGTTTTTAATTACACAAAATTGACGTTTGCGAGCCTTTTAGTAACCGACAACCCTAAAAGTGTACTTATTATAGGATTAGGTGGCGGTACGCTTTCTAATGTTATTCATGAGCTATACCCCACTGCAAATATTCATAATGTTGAAATAGATCCTGCAGTAACTAAAGTTGCACGCGATTACTTTAACTTTATAGAAAACGACTTAGTGACATCAAGCGTGCAAGATGGCCGTATTTTTATAAAGCGCGCCGCTATTAAAAAGCAAAAGTACGATTGGATTATTTTGGATGCGTTTAACGGTGACTATATTCCGGAGCATTTGCTCACTAAAGAGTTTTTTGAAGAAGTACAAAGCGTATTAGCCGATGGTGGCGTTATTGCCGCAAATACGTTTTCAAGTAGTAAACTTTATGAGCATGAGTCGGCAACTTACCACGCTGTATTTGGCGACTTTATAAATGTAAGCCGCGAAAATCGCAGCAACCGTATTATTTTAGCGGGACTTAAATCAATACCGAGCGAAGCGCAAATTAACACGCGTGTTAATGCTCTCGCCCCTAAATTAGTAAAATACGGTGTAGATATAAAAGCGATTAGCCAACTTATGCACTTTACTAAAGACGGCCAAGATTGGCCTGCAGATACAAAAGTACTTACCGATCAATACTCCCCAGCTAATTTACTTAACTTTTAAAACTCCCTAAACCTCACCATTTTTTTACAGGTGAGGTTTAGCAAATATTTTGCCACTTCTCGCACTTACGCATATTTACTTAGCTTGCTAAGTAATGATAAAATAGTTAGCTTGCTAACTATATTGGGATGGCTATGCCTACACAAAAACCTTTTCACGAGACGCTCGATTTAACCGTTATCGGTAATATGGGCCGAGTTCATCGCTTATGCCGCGAAGCAGTAACCATTGCTGTTGAGCCTTTGGGGCTTACTCAGTCGCGCTGGACTGCACTAATGCATATAAATATGCGTGGTGAGGGACTAACACAACTTGAACTTGCTAATAGCTTAGGGATAGAAATGCCTTCACTGACTCGCACGCTTAAGCAATTAGAGGAGCAATCGTTAATCGTTCGCCGTGTAGACAAACATGATAAGCGCAGTAAAAGACTCTATTTTACTGAGCAAAGTGATGCCATTTTACATTCATTGCAAGAGACCATTTCCGATATAAAAAATCAGTTATACAGCGGTTTATCTGTTGAGCAGCTAGATGCCATTGCATTTGGTTTGATCAAAATAGAGCAAAACGCCCTTAAATGTATTCAAGTTAATAAGTAAGGCTAAAAATGACACCGGATCAAAAGTTTGCACGCTATGTAAGGTTTTCTCTCATAGGGTTTATCTTAGTATTTATTTACTATTTAGTGGCCGATATGGTTTTACCTGTGACACCACAGGCACGTGTATACCACCCTGTTGTGCAAATATCACCGCAAATTAGTGGCCGAGTCACTAGTGTGCAAGTTAATAATAACCAACCAGTTAAAGCGGGCGATATATTATTTAGTATCGATGAAGGCCCATATAATTTAGCCAAAGAGCAAGCTCAACTCGCGCTTGATGATGCCAAATTACAAAATAAGCGTCTTGATACCAATGTTAAAGCCCTTGAAGCACAAATTAGTGCTGCAAATGCTAAGCAGCATGAGCAAAAGCTATTAAAAAGCAGAGGCGAAAAACTCTATACTCAAAAGTCTATATCGGAGCAAGAGCTTGAAAGCATTCGTGCTAACTTTGAAGCCAGTAAAGCAAATGTTGCGGCTCTAGAAGCGCAGTTAGCTGAAGCAGTTTTAGCTAGAGGTGACTCAGGTAATAAAAACTTAGCTATGCGTCATGCTGCTAACCAGTTAGCGCAGGCTGAGTTAAATTTATCCTACACGCAAGTACGTGCACTAAGTGACGGCGTAGTTGCTAACTTACAGTTATTAGACGGCGCGTATGCTGTTGCAGGTAGCCCATTATTAGCTATTGTCGCTAAAAAAGCCGATTTAGTTGCCGACTTTAGAGAAAAGTCACTCTCAAATATGAAGCAAGGCACTCAAGCGCGCGTAGTATTTGATAGCCGCCCAGGTGAAGTTTACGACGCAATACTAGAAACATTTGAAGCAGGTGTTAGCAACGGTCAACTTAGTGCAAATGGTTTACTAAGTACAACAGAAACCAGCAATCGTTGGGTACGCGATGCACAGCGTCAACGCATTCATTTAAAGCTCGTAAATCATCAAGACTTAATAGCAAACATGCCGAGCGGGTCACGTGCAACAGTACAATTATTACCAGAATCGACAATTGGGCAATGGTTTGGCTCTGCACAAATTAGGTTTATTAGCTGGTTACACTACATTTATTAATGGAGACTTTATGACTCAAATTGTTAGCCAAGGCCCACAATTAGACTCTAATGGCCTTCGCCAAGCACTACGCATTGCAGGTGGATGCACCCTTGGCTTTACTATTAGTAAATTAATGAACTGGCCTAATGGTATATTTTTTACCGTTTATCCTATGTTGATATTGGGCATGGTACCTACGTTAAGTCGTGGGCTTATAAATCAATTTATAGCATCTGCTGCATTTAGCGCGCTTATAGTGCTGATAATGCAGGGATTGTTTTCTCACTTACCAGTCGTTATGACATTATTAGTGTTTGGTGTTTTTTGCTTTTTATTTTACCAAATGAGTAGCGGTAGTGCCTTTTTATTTGGCGCTTTAGGCGTGATAAGCCTTTCTATTCAGCTGCATTTTTCGAGCTATGTTGATGAAGGAAGTAGTATTTATCCGTTAATTTTAACTAATGGTTTGGCTATATTTTTAACCGTTGTTATTGGAGCATTAATGCATGGCCTATTTCCTGATGTAACCGCAAGGCCCGGGCGAGTAATGCCAGCTAAAGCAAAAGAAAGTATTCGCCATGAGGTATTGTTATGCTCAACCGTGGCTACGCTCTCTTTTGTGGTTTTTCAGGTTCTTGATTTACAAGACTCAATATCTGCGCAGGCAGCTTCTGTGCTTATTCTGTTTTCATTATGCTGGAAAGCCGCAGGTATGGCTGGTTGGCAGCGAGCAATTGGAACGCTTATAGGGTGTAATGCAGCGTTACTATCGCAACTATTTTTGTATAGTCACTCTGATTTTTTACTTTTTCCGATGGCTATTTTATGGATACTTTCGTTTCTTTTTGCGCGTTTTCATATTTTAGGCGGAGGCATACCTGGTATTGGTTTTGGTGTGTTGACTACGTTTGGTATTTTATTTGGGAACTCACTCGGACCAGGCCAAGATCTTGTTTATAGCGCAATGTACCGGTTTAGCTCGGTATCGGTGGCTATAATATTAAGTCTGTGCGTTGTGTATATTATGCACCATATACTTAATCGGTTTAGTGTAACTCGCCATCATACTTTTGATTAGGTAAATCTTGTTTTATAAAACTAAAGGCTGCAATTGCAGCCTTTTTTATAAGCTTAGTTAAGTTATTTTAATGATATAAATAAACTATAATTTTGTTTTAAATACTCACCAACGGCTCTTTGTACACAATAAAGCTTTTAGTCTTTTTGGGTGATAAGAAGCGTAAGCACACCTGCTATAATTCCCCAAAAAGCAGACCCCACTGAGAGTAATGTTAAGTTAGATGCAGTTACTAAAAAAGTAACAATTGCGGCCTCCGTATATTTAGTACTACTAAGGGCTTGCTGCAAACTATTAGCAATGGTGCCAAATAGCGCAATGCCCGCCAAAGCTAAAATAAGTGCCTGCGGTAAACTTGCTACCAACCCAACTAATGTAGCCGCGCACAGCGCCATTAAAATATAAAATGCGCCCGCCGCTATACTCGCCCAATAACGTTTATCATGATTTTCATCCGCTTCATCACTCATACAAATAGCAGCAGTAATAGCGGCTAAATTAATAGAATAAGCTCCAAACGGGGCGGTAAGTATATTTACAAAACCAGTCACATTAAGAGATGCAGATATAGGCGCTTTATATTTATGCGCTTTTAAAACAGCAATACCCGGTAAATTTTGCGAGGTCATGGTAACTATATAAAGTGGTAAACCTATGCTAATGCATGCTTGCAAGTGAAAAACGGGTTCAATATAAGCAAATTCGCTCATTTTCCAGTGCAGTGCGCTGGTATCAATATGGCCCATTTGCCAAGCGAGTAGTACACCTATAATAAGCACACTTAACATAGCAAAACGGGCAAAAAAGCGTTTACCAATAAAGTACATAACAACCATTAAGCCAATCACTAAAGGCATGTCGTTCATAAAATTAAACACATCGATACCAAAGGTAACAAGTACGCCGGCCAACATGGCGCACGCAAGCTCACTTGGAATACGGTTCATTATTTTTTCAAACCAGCCCGTCACCCCCGACAAAAAAACGAGCAATGCACTGAGCATAAACGCGCCAATAGCCTCGTTTAAGTTATACCCTTGTGCACTTGAAATCAGTAATGCAGCCCCCGTGGTAGACCACGCAATTAAAACAGGCACTTTGTAATAGTACGACAAACCTATTGACGTTGTGCCCATCACTAAACCAAGCATTAAAATCCAACTAGCTACTAAATCAGGCGTGCCTCCAAGGGTTATCACCACCTGATAAATCAATGCAATGGAACTCGAAAAACCAATAATTACAGCCACAAGCCCTGCTGTAATTCGGTTAAGCAACTGATCAGACACCTTCATAAATCCCTCGTAATGCCATTTATGCAGCACACAACATACGTGCCCGATAAATGCATTGCAATTAGCGATTAGTTTACAAAGAGTGAAAAAAATTCACTTTTTATTTTTCATTGTAATTAACGTCAAAAAGTCACTTTTAACCATTGTATTTAACTAAACAAACAAGTACCCACAAACGCGCCAAAGGCCGCATAAACCCTACAAAAAACCAATACTAAAAAGAGTGAAAAACATACCAAAAATAAATATCCTTATATTTTATAAGGAATTATGAAATTTAGAATTAATTCTTTTCGGTTACATTTATTATCTTGATCTAATCCATTTAATAATATAAAACATAACAAACAGTTAACCAAAAACACTAAAAGAGAAACAAATGAAGAGATCTGTCGTCTTACTAATTGCTATACCATTATCGGCATTTGCAGTTTATGGGCTATTTTTTAATGCAGATGAAACGGGCGAACCTATCGCGCCTGTTGCTATTGATTTTGTTCCTATTGATTTACAAAAAACGCGCAATACACATCCCCCTGCACCTATTGATATGAGTAAAGATCCAATTACCGTTAAACCTATTATTGCCCCTGACAACAGCTTACCGTTTGAAGAATTTGATGCCGTAAATCGCCTATCCGACAAAGCAAAGCAAGTGCTTATAAACGCAAAAGTTTTACCTACCGACTTACATAACGAGGCCTATATTGAGTTTGATTTAAATTCTTTACAGGCGTTAGAGACTGGCGAAAATTTTGATTTAGCTATTCCGCAAACAGCCGAAACATTCACCGCAGAAGTGACTAATGTGGTTGAGTCTGAAAATGGCGATAAGAGCATATTTGGCAAAATAGTGGGTGTTGATGGCCGCATGCATAATACCGTTTTAACGGTAGGTAAAGATGCCGTATATGGTCAATTTACTGCGCCTTCTGGCAATTATGTATTCGAAAGTAAAGGTAAGTACGGATGGATTGCAGCAAAACGCGATTTATATAAAAGCCACATAGAGCATGATGTAACCGCACCAAAACCCAAATCAGATAAAAGCATCGATATATTTGCACCAAAAATTGATGGCTAACCAATAATCAAAATATAAAAAACAACTAAAGCCGCACTATAGGGCAGCTTTAGTGTGTCTGCTTTTTATGAGATCAACCAAGTTAAAAACAAGTTCCAACCACAACAAGAGTAAGGAAATACAATAATGAAAAAAGTAATCACAACAACCGCACTGGCTGCGGCATTATGTGCAGCAAGTGTTGCACAAGCAGAAACAATCGATATCGGTATTTTATATACCGACCAATCAGCTGCTGCAACTAGCAATATTGACACTAAAATAAATCAACTAATTGCTTTTAGTAATCAGGTATATAGCCAAAATGGCGTTGATATAACACTACGCTTAGCTGGCAAACAAAACTTAGGTGACTATGCAGTAACGCCGTCTGAGGATTGGTTAGATTCGGTTACAAATAGCAGCTACGTAGATGGTTTACGCAGCGATTGGAAAGCCGACATGATTGCCGTATTAGGTACTGGTCAAAGTGCTGGCAATGGGCTTATTTCATGTGGTTTAGCATGGGTTGGCCAAGGCACTAATGGCAATCTATACAGCTCAATGAGCAGCCGTATGTACTCAATCACTGCAATTGATTGTGGTGCAACGACATTTGTACACGAACTTGGTCATAACCAAGGTTTAGCGCATTCACGCAAACAAGGTGATACGTCTGGCGGTGTATATGTAGATGGCATGGGTCATGGCGTACAAAACGAGTTTGCAAGTATAATGGCTTACCCGCACGTTTACGGTAGCGCAACTCAGTACGATTACTTCTCTAACCCTGGCTGGAGCGTAAACGGTATTGCATTTGGTATTACAAACCAAGCGCATGCAATTCGCACAGTTACTGCTACAAAAACAAGTATTGCTAACTTTAAATAAGCTGCCCAATAAAAAAGTGGGCTAAATAGCCCACTTTAAAGTTTTAACATGTTCTTCCCTGCAGAGCGCTTACGCGCTCTTTTAGATTAAGCTAATGCACAACGATTTTTTGCTTAATTGCTGGCATTAATGTTTTACCATTGCCATCTACTTTGTTTAACAATTTAAGTCCCATCACTTTTGCAAGTACTGGGTAAATATCAAGGTTATTTACTTCTTTAAGGCTTACACCTTGTTTAAATGCAGGGCCTACAGCAATAAATGATGCTGCCATATCCTCGGTATATGCATAACCGTGAGTCCCTAAATAGGTTGGTTTTTTACCATTGGTAAATACCGCTGGCGCTGTAGTTTGCACCACAATATCGCCTACGCGAGTGCCTTTATTGTAATGATACGCTGCTAATTGCTCGTCAGTTAATACTGTATAACGACCGTTTGACGCATCTCGTAAACGTGCTTTGTAACCTTCAATATCAGCGTTTTTAGCATCCGGTTGGGTATAAATAAGTAAACGTGGGCCAGTATTTTTAACTAAAAAGTTTTCATCTTGAGGCAGTGTGGTTACATCAATGCTTTTATCTGGATCTATACTCGCCATACCATGATCCGAGACAATAACTAAGTTTACCTCTTGCTCTAATTTACTTAAGCGAGTTTGTAATTGCCCCATTAATTCATCAAGCTGTTTAACTGCATCACGCGTTTGTGGTGCGTCTGGCCCAAATTCATGGCCCATGCTATCAACTAGCGAAAAGTAACTCGCAATAAAACGTGGGCGCTGTGCTTTTGGTAAGCTTAACCACTGAATAATTTGATCAACACGGCTTTGGTAATCGCTGTATTTAGAATAGTGATAAAAGTAATCTGGTGTCATGCCGTTAAATAATGCATCTGACTCAGGCCAAAAATAAGTAGCCGATTTAAGTCCCTGCATTTTGGCTAAATTCCAAAGCGGAATACCCTTTACCCATGTGCTATCGCCCAATGCTTTGCCCATGCTGTAACAGTCGTTTTTACGCGCTTTATCACAAAAGCTATTATCAACAATGCCATGGTTTACTGGCAGTAAGCCCGTAATAATAGAAATATGGTTAGGAAACGTTTTAGTTGGATAAACAGGTATTAGCTTTTGTGCGCGAACACCGCGCTCGGCCATTGCTTTTAAATTTGGCGCGCCGTGTTTTTCAATATAATCCCAACGCAGGCCATCAATTGATACAAGCACCACAGTTTGCTCTTTTGCAGCAAATGCGCTGTTCATTCCTAACATTAGGCAAATTGATACTGCCTTTAAAATCCACTGTTTCATTATAAACACCTATAAATGCACAACAATTACTCAAAAAATTATTTTAAAGCAAGTTGTTACTTTATGATACAAACTGATAGATTAAACCCTGTATATTAAAGACAAATGACTATGTGCTAAAAACTATGCCAGTCATCAATTGTAAAAAAGGACAAGTATAAAGATGACCATAGATTTTAGTAAAAAAATAACGCCAGCACGAATGTACCGCACAACCTCTAACTTACAGATGGCGCTAGAAAGCGACCGTGGCCGTATTATTAACAGTGCCGCTATTCGCAGGCTGCAGCAAAAAACACAAGTGTTTCCGCTTGAGCGTAACGCAGCTGTTCGTTCGCGATTAACTCACTCGCTTGAGGTACAACAGGTTGGTCGTTTTATAGTGCAACGTATTTTTGCTAATTTAAGCTACCAACAGCAAAAAGATTACGGCTTAACCGACCTAGAACGCCCGCTAGAAAGCTTAGTAGAAATGGCCTGCCTAATGCACGACATAGGCAACCCACCGTTTGGGCATTTTGGCGAAGCGGCTATTAACCACTGGTTTAATAACAACCTAGCAAGCGTAACACCCGAGCGCTGTAAAGAACCAAACACCGGTATAGGTGTTGTTTTTAAACACCTTGCGCTTGATATTTGTAACTTTGAGGGCAACGCTCAAGGCATACGTATAATTCATTCTTTGCAAACGCTTAATTTAACCTACAGCCAAAGTGCTGGTATTTTAAAATACACTCGCCCTGCTGGGCTTGATGTAAAAGACATACCCCAAAATAAAAACTACTTAATGAAAAAAGTGGGTTACTACTACAGCGAAAAAAACTTTGTTGAAGCGCTACAAAAAGAGCTCACTATTGAGCCTTACTGCCGCCATCCTGCAAGTTACATAATGGAAGCCGCCGACGACATTTCGTATTGCCTAGCCGACATAGAAGACGCCGTAGAAAAAGACATAATAAGCACTGAGTTGCTGTGCGAAAAACTTAAAAGTAGTTACAAAAAAGTATTAATAAACCTGTTAATCGACGACGCTCAACATCAAAATTTTGTAGACAAAGCAGTAGACTACGCACTAGAGCGTGCACAAGCACAACCCTATAATTTTAATAGTGAATTTTTTATATACTTGCGGGTTGCATTGCTACATCCGCTAGTAAATCACGCCGCAAAACGCTTTATCGAAAATATAGAACCTATTTATCATGGCGATTTTAACCAAGCGCTTTTAGAAGATAGAAGCCATCTACATGCAGTAACTAAAACACTAAAGCAGGTAGCGCTTGAGCATGTATTTTCAAACAAAGAAGTCGAAAAATTAGAGCTACAAGGGTATCGCATAATTAATGGTTTGCTCGATTGCTATAAACCATTACTGCTACTAAACAAGGATGACTTTAAGCGTGCACTAAATGGCGATTCACGTTTATTAATAGAGTCGCGACTTGTTAAAAAGCTCTCTAAAAAGCACTTAAATAGTTACCAACACGCAATAGATGCGATGCAAGAAGAGCCCGATCACTTTGCGGCATACGAGTTTTATTATCGTTGTAGATTAATCCAAGATTATATAAGCGGTATGACCGACCAATTTGCTTACGATGAATATCGCAGCCTTATGGTTATTGATTAGTTGTATTACTCTGGATAATTTTTAATTTTGCGCTTAAAATCAAACTATTAATATTTAAGCGCGCATAACTTCATGATATCAAAACTAATTGGATTTACCCTTTGCTTTGCCTTATTTTATAGTGCGCAAAGTGCTGCATACAACGAAGCTATGTGCATTTTAATTAAACAAGAAATACAGCAAAATAGTAATAATAAAGCGAGTCAAAAATATCGTAAAGCTGCGCGTGATTACAAAAATAACTGTAATAAGCCAAAAGAAATTCAAGCACAACCTAAGCCCCAAATAATAGAGCCTGAACCGACTATTATTACTCAGCCACAACCTAAAATTGTTGAACCTGCCCCTGTAATTAAACCCACTGAAGAAGCTGTTAAAGAAAGCATCAACGAGCAAACCCTTAATTTAACTAATGATCAAAAACAACAAATAAACGATCAGCTAAATACCAACAGTAACGAAATAGTAATTGATGCAGAGCCAACAAAAGCAGCACCCGAGCAAGTAGTTACAGAGCAAAAAAACGAAGCTGTGATAGAGCAAGTAAAACCGGCAACGCCAGAGCAAAACGTTCAACCTACGCCTGAAAAGCCTGTACCTGTAAAACCAGCAGCAGTGTTAACTAAACCAGCGCCAGTAATTACGCCGCAACCTGTAGCGCAGAGCCCAAGCTCGTTACTTTTACCCACTTTAATACTTGTTATAGTGGTACTTATTGGCGCTATGATAGTCGTGCGCCTGCGCCGTGCAAAACAAAGCAAAGCGATGGCAGAACCGACTATAGCGGCTCCACCTAAAGTTAAATCAGAAAAAATTGCTACGTCAGCTAAACCTGAAATTAAAGCAACAAAGCCTGCACAAACAACAAAAGAGCCAAAGATTGAGCCTGTCGTCATTAACGAAGCAACTCAAAATAATAAAGCAGTTGAGAGCAGCGTAGCGACAAATGAAGAGTCAGTGGAACCTACTAACACAGCGCAAAATACTGATATTGAACATACAACAACGCAGATCTCAGATGAGCAAAACAACGTAGTTACTCCATCGCAAACAAGTGAAATTGAGTCTGCACAAATGGAGCCAGCAGATACTTTAGAGCAAACAAGTACCGCTACGTTTAACGAAGTAAAACAAAAACCTGAACCTAATACCGCCGAGTTTGAAGCCGCCGCCAAAACAACCTTAGAGCGCATTAAAAATGCCAGCAGCTTTAATGAGCCAGAGGTACGCGACTTTGACCCAGATGCAAAGCCAGTAAAAAAACAACGTAAGCACCATACAGCGCAAGTAACGGAATCTGCGCCAATAGAAGCCGAACATAACACTGTAGAGCCGGTTATTACTACTCCTGAGCCAGTAACAGCGAGTGAGCCGGTTATAGATTTACACGCTCCAGAGCAAATATCTGACGCTCAATCGACTACGTATACAACCGAGCAAGACTTTAAAGAACCAGAGGTGCGTACATTTAACCCAGATGCACCATTACCTGGTGAAAAGCCGATGCCTAAAAAAGAAGACGCGATACCCGAGCAAGCACAAACAACACCGCTAGTTGATGAGCCAGTAATTGAGCCTAAAAAAGCAGACAGTAACAATCCATTTGCTAACTTATCGTTAGACTCAAGCTGGGATCCTGACTCGGCTGAAAAGCCCAAAATAGAAGAGAAAAAACGCGCGCCTAAATCGCAAGCATTAATAGATGCAGAAGAACGCGCTAAAAACATGCAAACCAAATAGTAAGTTTTAAAGTAGCGCCTCATATTTGAGGCGCAGTTTTAGTAACCAAATAATTAACTGCTTTTTTACCGTATTACTTACACTCTTATCCTATCCTAAAATGCGCCCTAGTAATTAGAAGCTTCACTCCTCGCGCAAACAAGCTCAGCGCCTAGTGCAATATTCAAGCTTAAGAGTCTTTTGTAAGCCTACAACTTGTTGACGCGATGGGTGCAGAGCATACATTTAACAGGTGGTATTTTTAGACTGGAGTTTACGGCTACGTTATCCGTAGCCTTAAATTAAAGTAACTTGGTCAACATGCCCTAATTAAAAGTCCTAGTTAACAGCCCTAGCGGTACGTTTATTTTTAAGCTTTAACCCGCCAATTAATAGCAGTGGCCCTATAAACATGGCAAGGCCATACACGCCACCGGTGACCGCGTATTCTGGTTTATTCAAAAAGCTAATAGCAATTAAAATAGCTAACGATGCATTTTGAATTCCAACCTCAATTGAAAGCGTCAGCGAATCAGTTAAATTTAATTTTGAACACTTAGCAATTAACCAACCAACAACCATTGAACCAATATTAAGTGCTATGCACGCCCAAAATACATCGTTAAATGAGCTAACTAATAAATCGCGCTCTTTTATTACTAGTGCTGCAATCATCATAAGCATAAAAAACAACGAGAAGCGTCTAAAAAACGGCTCTGCTTTAATGGCAAAATCACTTTTAAAGTGACGTAACCAAATGCCTATAGCAACTGGCACTAAGGTAATAAAAAATAGCCCTAATGAAGTAATTAAAATAGAGAAAGTAGCATCGTCTGCTGGGGCAAACTGGCTCATAGCAAAGCCAATAATAAACGGTGTGGTTATTATACTAATTGCGGTAGAGGCAGCGGTTAAACTTACCGAAAGCGCTAAATTAGCTTTAGCAAGCTGGCTTACTACATTTGACATAGTACCGCCTGGGCAGGCAGCTAATATCATTAAACCAATAGCTATAGGCGTTGGTAGGTTAAGTAAATAACACAGCCCTAATGCTAATAAAGGCATTGCTACAAGTTGGCCTATTAAACCCATAACAATGGCGAGCGGGCTTTTAAATAGACGAGTAAAATCGTTTGTTGTGAGCCCAAGACCCATACCAAACATAATAAGTGCAAGGGCGAGCGGAAGTATTACTTCAGTTAATATAGATGCATTCAAATTAGACAGCCTCGTTTGTTATTGTTTTTAATTGGAGTGTTAATTTTTAAGTTAACTGTATACCAATTCGCTTAATTAAGTGATCTATTTTGAGGATAGAAAAACGTGTTGATAGCTAGGCAAAAAATTCGCTATTTAGTTGTTCTAAATGAGAATTTTTTAACACAGGTAGCGACACGTTTAGCCCCGCAAAATGATTAAGTATTATTGCGGATTGGTATAACGCCCCTTTACAATAAATCCTAATGCTAGAAGCATTACTTATTTAAAATAGTAGCAATGCGTTTACCCAGTTCTGGAAGTACATCTTGCTCAAACCATGGATTCTTTTTAAGCCATATATTATTGCGCGGACTGGGGTGTGGAAGCACTAAATAATTTGGCCAATACTCACGCCACGATTTTACTAACTCCGTAAGTGGCATTTTTTTAGTCTCCGGTAAATGATACGCCTGCGCGTATTTACCTAATACTATTGTCAGCTCAATATTTGGTAGTGCAGCCAATAATTGCTCGCGCCATGCTGGGGCACATTCTTTTCTCGGTGGTAAATCACCCGACTTCCCCCTACCCGGGTAGCAAAAGCCCATAGGTAAAATTGCTATATTATTAGCGTCGTAAAATTCATCACGTGTTAGCCCAAGCCATTCTCGTAGGCGGTTTCCGCTTGCATCGTTAAACGGCACGCCTGTTTCGTGAACTTTTATACCCGGTGCTTGGCCTGCGATTAAAATACGTGCGTTTGGGTTAAATTGTATTACAGGTCGAGCCCCTAAAGGTAAATGAGGATCACAGATCACGCATTTACTAACTTGGTCTATTAATTGGTGACTATTCATGTTTATTTGGCCTTAAATGCTTAATTCTCATCCTAAATGGCCATTTAGGATAAATGAGTTGGTAAAAAATCGGTTTATTTTATCTAAAATGGCGATTAGTTAGTAAAATCCTGATCTTTAAGCCTAAATGCCCTACAGCCCTTATAGTACCTAGTGTTCTTTCGCCCATACCGCAAATTCGTTACCACTTGGTTCTGTAAAGTGAAACCGACAACCGCCAGGAAACTCAAAAATAGGTTTTAATATTACTCCGCCAAATGTCTCTACTTTTTTAAAGGTTGCGTGTATGTCGTCGCTATAAAAAATAAGTAATGCTGCCCCATGCTGAGTTAGTGATTTTAATGGAGCCTGAAAAATCCCACCATCTAACCCCTGCCCACTAAACGCCGTGTATTCTGGGCCGTAGTCAGTAAACTGCCAATTAAATACATGACTAAAAAAGGCCTTAGTTGCGGGTAAGTCGCATGCAGGAAACTCTACGTAATTTAGTTTTTCGTGATCGCTCATCGTTATTTCACTCTTTATTTTTACTCAGTTTATTAACCTTAAGCTTTACATGCAGCCTGTGCAATATCATTAAACAATAACAGATCAGTATTTTACTAAGTAATCTGAACTCTGGATAATAAATCTATCTCGAGCAGCTATTTTCAGCGCTAGAGAAAATAAATTTAAATATCACCATAATTCAATACGTATAAAACCTGTTAACCAAGGTTCAGGTTAAGTAAGAAGGATAATTTACTAAAAGTTAGCCGCCGTAAATGAGAATAGCTATCTTTTGTATTTGTAACATATATAATAGCGCCTTTGTTTTATCCTCAGCTTTAAATAAAGGGATTAATTAACTATGCAGGCACCTTTGCACAGTGCGCCATTCGATAAGGTTAACGTAATTGCGCTTATAGTAAAAAGCGTAAGCAGTTATCGAGTTTTGGTATTTTTACGTTTTTTTATTGCCATAATTGGTGGCTATGCCTTTACCTCTGCAAGTACTGCGTTATTAAGTTTTGTATTGCCAATAGCTAAGCAAGACGCTGTACTGTTTAGTGTTTCAATCAGCATTTTAATTTATGCCGTAGTATTTATTTATGCCTTTAGCGTTAAATCATTAAGAAAAATTTGGATCAGTATTTTACTAAGTACAGGTGCGTTTATCGGATTGCTTGTATTACTAAAGGGTTGGGTATGAAAGACAGCTTTTTCAGATCGATGACTTGGTTACACACTTGGGTAGGGTTACTCGTTTGTTGGTTATTATATTTAATATTTTTTGCAGGAACACTTAGCTTTTTTAGAGACGAAATAACGCTGTGGAATCAACCTGCCATACATAATGTACAAGCCCAAACACAGCGTATAGAAGCGCAAAAACAACAAATAATTACAGGGTTCGATTACTTAGCTAACCATGGAGCTAACTCATCAAGCTGGCGTATTACATTACCTGAGCCGCGTATTCCTTATTTAATTTATGGTTATGCAAAGCCAAAAGAGCCAGGCCAGCGCCGCAGCCAGTTTAAAAACACACAGTTAAACCCTAATACCATGAAAGAGCTTGAGCCCTTTGTAGATACTAAAGGTGGTAACTTTTTTTATCGGCTGCACTATGATTTACATTACATGGATGCAATAACCGCACGCTGGATTGTGTGCTTTGCTAGCTTTTTTATGCTAATTGCCATTATATCGGGTGTGGTTATTCATAAGCGTATTTTTAAAGATATGTTTAGTTTTAGACGTAATAAAGGTAGCCGTACGTGGTTAGATGCCCATAATTTAAGCTCTGTGCTTGCCCTGCCTTTTCATTTAATGATTACTTACACGGGCATGATTACGCTCATATTTATGTTGTTTCCCTACCCTGCGCAAACGTCTTACGATAAGGGCATGCGTGGCTTTTTTAACGATGTAACCCCTCGCAACACCATGACCGATAAAGCCCAAGGCAAATCGTCAATGGTGCCGATTCAAAGCATTTTGGATCAGGTTTATACTAAGTGGCCTCATGCAGATATTACTCGCGTACAAGTTAACCAACCAAATATGGCAGCTTCAACAATTACCGTATTGGTAAGCGCAGGTAAAACACTGCGTGACCAAGCACCACGCTTAATATTTAGTGGTGCTACAGGGCAAATGGTTGCTAAAACTGATGACGAGCTAACTAGTAGCAAAGCGCTTTACGAATCACTTAATTCAATGCATACAGGGCGTTTAGCTACGTGGTTACTGCGTTGGTTATACGTATTAGGCGGTATTGCAGGCTGTGTAATGATTGGCTCTGGCTGTATTATGTGGGCTAAGCGAATTCGCGAGCGAACTAAAAATAACGTTAAACCTTCGTTTGGTTTAAAACTAGTTGAGGGGTTAAACCTAGCCACTATTATGGGACTACCACTGGCAACGTGTGCATTTTTTATTGCTAACAGACTACTTAGCCCAACTACCGCAGAGCGCGCCGATAAAGAAATACTCGCGTTCTTTTTAACATGGCTAGCGGTTGCTCTTTTAGCACTTATAAAGCGCGACACACTGCAATGGCGAGTTATGGCAGCTATAAATGCTGTTGCATGTTTAAGCGTACCGGTTATTAATGCACTTACAACTAACGGTAATATAGTTAGCTATTTGATGCACAAACAGTGGGCTTTATTTACTTTTGATGCACTGTTTTTGTTATTTAGTATATTATTTTTTATACAAACCGAAAAATTACGTACTGCTAAAAACAACTCAAAAATAATCAGCCCTAACCAATCTAATAATCTTAAAAGGCAAAAATCATGATTGATTTACTTGGTTTTAGTCTGTGTTTGTTTGGTTTTAATGGTTTTGCACTGGCTAAGTTTAATCATTTTAAAGATGTATTTAAAAAACGCCCTACAGAATTACAAAGTAAAAGCCTGCTATTTATTGCTTGGATCAGTATTTTACTAAGCTTAGTACTTTGCGTAGCAACTCAAAGTGGTTATGGCGCGTTACTATTTTGTGGGTTTATGAGCCTAAGTGTCTTAATTATAATGGTTTTTTATAACTTTTTAGTAGGCTACGTAAAGTGGTTTAGTGTTTTAAGCGCCTTATTAATTGTACTTAGCGGTCTATTTTTAGCGTTAAACTAGCCTTAGTTAGTAAAAACGTGATCCGTTACTTTCCCATAGATTAGGGCGTGTTGATCTTTGGTGGGTGAATTTGCAGCAGACTGTTTGGTATTTAGGCAAGGCAGAGCCTATGTAGTGTGGTTATTCCCCATAAATAGGCGATAACGCAGCATAAATACCAAACATGCGCTGCCCTTTGG